>CAIUAC010000160.1 GCA_903896985.1 uncultured Sandaracinus sp. | reverse complement strand
CGCGCTCCCGGCGTCGGAGGCTTGCGGCGACATCGGCGCAGACGTCTTGCCGCCGCCGAGCGCGAGCATCGCGAGCCCGCCGCCTGCCAGCACGAGCGCGATCAGCCCGGCACCGAGCAAGAGCGGGAGCTTCGACCCCGACGCGGGCGTCGCGCCGGGGAGCGGCGCAGGTGCAGCGGAGGGTGCGGCGGAGGGCAGGCTCGGAGGGAGCGAAGCGGCGCCACTCCCCGAGAGCCGCGTCGGCAGGGAGCCCGTCGTGCTCGCCGTGAAGTCGATCTGCTCGTACGGACCGCTCGACAGATCGCGGCGAAAGTCGCCGCTCATCGACGAGGTGCGCCCCTCGCCGCTCGTCGGCACGGACATCCCGTTCGCCTCTGCGACGGTGCGGAGCCCGATCAAGACCTCGTCCATCGACGCGAAGCGCGCGTCGGGATTCTTCTCGAGGCACTTGAGCACGAAGCGCTCGAGCACCGGAGGAACGGTCACGTCGGGAGCGATCTCGCTCATCGAGGGGACCTGCTCCTGCACGTGCGCCATCAGCGTGTTCACCGAGGTCGAGCGATCGAACGGGACTCTGCCCGTCAGCATCTCGAACATCAGCACGCCGAGCGCGTACACATCACAGCGCCCGTCGACCTCCTCGCCGCGGATCTGCTCGGGCGCCATGTACTTCGGCGAGCCCATGAAGAGCCCCGTCTGCGTGATCGACTCGCTCTTGTCGTCGATGTCCTTGACGAGCCCGAAGTCGAGCACTTTGACGAAGTCGACCTCGTCGCCGTGCTTGACGAGGAAGACGTTGGCCGGCTTGAGGTCGCGGTGGATCAGCCCGAGCCCGTGCGCCTCGCGCAGCGAGCGGCAGATCTGCCGCGTGATGTGCATCGCGCGGTCGGGCGCGAAGGGCCCCTCCTCGCGCATCGTGCGATAGAGCGTGCGCCCCTCGAGCAGCTCCATCGCGATGTAGTAGACGTCGTCTTCGGTGCGCCCGTAGTCGAAGATCGTGACGGTGTTGGGGTGCGTGAGCTTCGCGCAGACGCTCGCCTCGAGGAAGAAGCGCTTGTGAAACTCCGGGTCGGCGTCCCCGCTGTAGTTCGGGTTGAGCACCTTGAGCGCGACGAGGCGCCCGAGCGGGGATTGCTCCGCCCGGTACACCTTGCCCATGCCGCCGCGCGCGACCATCGCCACGATCCGAAAGCGGTCGTTGATGACGCGGCCGACCAGCGGATCGGGACCGGGCGCCACTCTCTCGACCGCCCGGCCAGCACCCTCAGACACCGAGACCGGCGACGGCTTCACAGAACGCGGCGCATCCCCCACCTGCGGAGCTTCGCCCAGGCCGCCCCGCGGTGTCAATGCGCGCCACCTCACAGAACGCGGCCGTCCCCCTGATCTTCAGGGGTTCGCCGTCATCCCCGAGGAGGCCGACCGCTGCCCTCGTCAGGGTCGCCCGCGTGCGTCGTCAGGCTGGCGATCAGCCGAACCGCCTCGTCGTAGAGGCGCTTCGTGTGTCGCCTGACGACGCCGCGCGCGAGGAGCACGAGTATCGCGGTGGACCCACCGACGGCGACCGACGCGACCGCCTGCGCGACCGCGAGCCTCTGCGCGAGCCCCGCTTGGAGCGCGACGAGTCCGCCGTGCGGAACCCCGACGCCGTTGAGCGCGAGGATCGCCGCGAGCATCCCGAGCGTAGAGGCGAGGCTCGCCACCATCCGCAGCGGCAGCAGTCCGGAGTCGGCCTCCCCGCGCAGGTCGGCGAGCGCCTCGTCGAGCGCGGCGACGACCGCGCGCTGCTCGCCCCAGACGTCCAACGCCGCCCGCGCGATCCGCGCGAGCCAAGCAGCGTCAGCCGCGCGAGCGAGGGCACGCGCCTGAGCGAGGTCGCCCGCATCCAGCGCGCGGTCGAGCGCCCGCGCGAAGGTCCGCGCGTCGAGGGGCGCCGTGAACAGCACCACCCGCAACCGCACCCCAACCACCCCCAGCGCCACGACGGCGAAGGCGATCTGAACGATGCTCAGCGCGCTCAGAGCGACTCTCCCCGAGCCCGGAGCACGCTCAGAACGGGTCGCGCTGAACGGTGCGAATGACCTCGCGGATGAAGCTCGTGCGCAGGTCGAGGACTTCGTAGCCGAGGTTCGAACGGTTCAGGATGTAGAACGCGTTCGGCTTCTGCACGCGCCCCTCGATGCGAATCTCTTCGAGCTGGATGACGCGCGGTCCGCGTCGCGCCGGGCGGGCTTGCGCCTCGGCGGACGTGGTGAACGCGCAGAGCGCCAGGACCGCCGGGACGGCGAAGAGCGCGAGGCTGGTCAGGAGCTTCTTCATGGCGGGTCTCCCTCGAGCGGCAGTCGGCGACATCATGGTGTAGCAGGTGCAGCGGCCCCGGCATCTGCACCCTCCTCAGCGGGGGGGGCAGCCGCAGCGCGCGCAGCGTCGCGAACCTTCTTGGCCGCCTCGCGCTCGAGACGCACCTTCTCGCGGTCGAGGCGCTTCTGCTCGCGCTCGATCTGCTTCGCGATGTCCGCGAGGAGGTCGGTCGAGGTGTCGGTGCGCGGCAGCGCCGGGCCCATCTGATCCCGGTAGAGGTTGATCTCCTGCGTCGCCCGCTGGAGGGAGGTCATCTTGTCGAGCCCGGGGAACTGATCGCCCGCGGCCATGTACATCAGGCCGAGGTTGAAGTGCGCCTGCGGCAGCCGCTCGCGCATCTGAAGCGCCCGGTCGAACGTCGCCTTCGCCTTCGTCCACTGCTTGCTGGAGCGGTAGGCGTCCGCGAGGTTCAGCGCGATCTCGACGCTGCCCGGAAGCAAGCGCGCCGCGGTCTCGAACGACTGCTGCGCCTCGTCGTAGTTGCCCGATGCGATGAACTGCAGGCCGAGCGCCACGCGCGCCTCGACGT
>CAIUAC010000159.1 GCA_903896985.1 uncultured Sandaracinus sp. | reverse complement strand
GGCTGCGCCGCCGCCGCCCGTCGACCGCACCGTCCGCCTCACGATCAACGGGCGTGTTCACGCGCTCGAGCCTGCGCGCGACGTCGAGCCGAACATGACTCTCGCGTACGTGCTGCGTGAAAAGCTCGGCTATGTCGGCCTCAAGGTGTCGTGCGACGAGGGCGCGTGCGGCGCGTGCACTGTCCTCATGGATGGCAAGGCGGTGCTGTCGTGCATGACGCTCGCCGTCGAGGCGCAGGGGCACGAGATCCTCACGATCGAGGGGCTGCCGAAGGATGACCCGGTCGTCGAGGCGTTCGCGGCGCAGTGCGAGCCTGGGTACGGCACCGCGCTCCAGTGCGGGTATTGCACGCCCGGGTTCGTGATGGCGTCGGTGGCGCTCCTGCGCGAGAACCCGCGGCCGACGCTCGACGACGTCAAGGAGGGGCTCTCGGGAAACCTCTGTCGCTGCGGCTGCTACGCGGGAATCGCCAAGGCGGTGTTGCACGCGGCCGACACGATCGCGGTTCGAGGAGGCGAGCGATGAAGACTCCCTATCAGCCGCGCGTCCCGCGCCAGCACATCGGCGGCTATCGACCGCGCATCGACGCGCAGGAGAAGGCCAGCGGCAAAGCCCGCTACGCCGACGACCTCGCGTCGAAGCTCAGTATCCCCGACATGCTCTACGCCAAGGTGCTCACGAGCCCTTATCCGCACGCGCGAATCAAGAGCATCGACACGCGTCGCGCCGAGAAACTGCCCGGCGTCGTGGGGATTCTGACGTACACCGATCCCGAGGTCGCCGCCCTCAAGCCGACCAGCGCCGGCTGGACCGATGGGGTCGACACCGTGTCGTACGAGCGGATGATGTGGCGACGTTTTCGTGACCGCCGCGTGCTCGGTGACCGTGCGTATTGGGTCGGCGAGGAGCTCGGCGCGGTCGTCGCCGCCGAGACTGAGTTGATCGCCGAGGAGGCGATTCGAGCGCTCGTCGTCGAGTGGGAAGTGCTCCCGTTCGTGCTCGATCCCTACGAGGCGATGAAGGACGGGGCGCCGATCCTGCACCCGGAGATCGCGCCCAAGAACGTCATGCCGGAGGACGAGGTCGGTGGGCCGGATGTCTTCGTCGACAAGGGCGATGTAGCGAGCGCCCTCGCCGAGGCCGAGGTCGTCGTCGAGGGCACGTCGACGTACCACAACGCGACGCAGAACTCGCTCGATCCGTGGTGCTGTGTCGTCGAGTGGCGAGAGGGGCAGTTGACGCTCCAGTCGAACTCCTACGAGACCGACCACAGCCGAATGCACATCAGCCAGATGCTCGACGTGCCGCTCCACAAGATACGCGTGATCAGCCCCTATGTCGGCGGGCAGTTTGGGCGCGGAGACACCGGCGATCAGCCGTTCTTCCTCTTCACGGCGCTGCTCGCCAAGCGGGTCGGGCGTCCGGTGAAGTTCAAGCACACCCGCCGCGAGAGCTTTCACGACGGACGGCAGGCCGCGATCTACACGGCCAAGGTCGGCGCCAAGCGGGACGGCACGATCACGGCGATGACGTTCAAGTCGATCGGCAACGCCGGCGCACACGCGGATCACACGATGTTCGCGCTCAAGTTCGCGCCGATGGAGCTGACCGAGGTCGCGCTCGCGCACATCCCGCACGTCCGGTTCGAGGCGTACGGCGTCTACACCAACAAGATGCCCGCTTGCATGATGCGCGGAGTCGGCAACTCGCAGCTGAATCTGATCCTCGCGCACATGGTGGATCTCCTCGCCGAGAAGCTCGGCATGGATCCGATCGACGTCGCCATTCGGAACTTCGGTCACGAGTGGGGGACGCTGCCGGACAAGAGCCTGACGGCCGTGCTGCACAGGGGCGCTGCCGAGATCGGCTGGAAGGAGAAGCGACACGCGCCGGGGCAGGGGGCGACGTTCGAGGGCACGAAGCGGCGCGGCGTCGGGTTCTCGTTCCATCCGGGCTGGCACGCCGAGTGGCAAGAGATCCGGCGAGGCGAGGTGCAAGTCGGCATCACGCTGAATCCCGATTGCACAGTGCTGCTCGATGCGCCGACGGTCGAGACGGGCACGGGCTCCAACACCTGCAACGTCCTCGGCTGTGCGGAGTCGCTCGGCTTCCTCGGTATCGGGACTGAGGACATC
>CAIUAC010000158.1 GCA_903896985.1 uncultured Sandaracinus sp. | reverse complement strand
TGCTCGGGCTCGCGATCGACGGCGAGGCGGTGCTCGGCATCGTCTATCAGCCGGTCGGCGACAGGCTCTATGCGGGGGTCGTCGGTCAGGGCGCCTATACCGTGTTCGGCGGGGTCTCGACTCCGATGCATCCGACGAGCGAGTCGGACCCGACCAAGCTGCGCTTGATCGTGTCTCGCTCGCATCGCTCGGCGCAGATGGACGCGCTCAAGCAGACGCTCGGGATCAGCAGCGAGCAGCCGAGCGGGAGCGTCGGGCTGAAGGTGGGCTTGATCGCGCGGCGTGAGGCGGACTTCTACGTGCACCTCTCCGACAAGGCCGGCGCTTGGGACACCTGCGGTCCGGAGGCGATCCTGCGCGCGGCGGGCGGGCGCTTCACGGATCTCGCCGGCGACGCGCTGCGCTACGAGGGCAATGTGCGCGCGAGCCGCGGCATCCTCGCGTGCAACGCCGCGGCGTTCGACGCGGTGCTGCCGGCGGTGCGCGCCGCCGGGCGCAGCGCGGGGCTCCTCAGCGGCTGATGCGCGGCGAGGGCGCGGCGCTCGTCAGCGGTTGATGCGCGGCGAGGGCGCGGCGCTCGTCAGCGGCTGAAGCGCGCGGCGAGCGAGCGCACCTCGGCGCGGACGGCGTCATCCCACTGCGTCGCGCGGTCGGGCCAGGTGCCCCCGCGGCGCGGCTGCGCAGACCAGAAGAGCGCGCCCGAGTAGCCGCTCGCTGCGACGTGCTCGACGCGCGCGGTCAGCGCGTCTTCGCCCGCGAGGTCCGGCCAGCGCGGCAGCACGTCGAGGCGCGTCGCCAGCTCGCCGACGAGGCACGGACCGCGCGCCGCGTCGTGGAGCGGGAGGCGCTCACGGGCGGTCGGATAGTGGTGCACTTGGCCGAGCGAGAGGCCGAGTGACTCGCCGCTCGTCAGGCGACTCAGCTGCTCCCACTGCGCGTTCGTCTCGTGCCGCACGAAGCCGACGGTCGCCGCGACTCCCACGCTCCGGACGTGCCGCGAGGCGGTGCGGAGAAACGCGAGCATCTCCGCGAGTGACACGCTCGCCGTGCGTCGGTCCCCGTGGAGCGCGCCGCGCGTGGTCCACTCTGGCTCGTTGATCAGCTCGATCGCGTGGAGCTGCGAGGCGCGCGCGCCGAGGGCGCGGACGAGCGGCGCGAGGCTCCCCTCCTCGAACGCGGCGCGAGACGCGGAGTCCTGTAGCGCAGCCATGCGGAGCCCGGCGACCCCGTGCGCGGGCGACGACTTGGCGCGCTCGGAGAAGACGTCGTCGCGCCGCTCGAACATCCCGAAGCTCGTCAGCGAAGGCAGCAGCTTCACGCCCTCGGAGGCGCACGCGTCGAGGAGCGCGTCGAGGTCCGCGAAGAAGGCCTCGCTGAGCGGCAGCGGCTCCCAGCGCCAGCGCGCGGAGCCCACGTCCCAGCGCGGCTGCGGGCCGAGATTGGCGCCATTTCCGAGCACGAACCAGCGCAGCAGAGAGAGCCCGAGCGAGCGCGTCTCCCGCACGCGCGCGCGCATCTGCTCACGCCAGCGGGCGCGGTGCGCGCCGTCGAGATCCCAGCCGGGCGGCGGCGCGCCGAAGTCCCAGCCGCAGTCGATCCACGGCGCGTTCAGCCCGAGGGCGAACGACACGCTCAGAGCCCGAGCGCGGCGAGCACCTGCGGCACGCGGGCGAGCGCGTCCTCGGGCAAATACGGCACTCCGACGGACGCGGCGGCGGCGGCGCTCGCCTGCGCGGGAGTCCGGGCGCCGACGATACAGCTCGAGATCAGCGTGTTCGAGAGCACCCAGCGGAGCGCCGCGTCAGCGGGCGATTTCACGGAGTCCTGCACGAGAAAGCGGAGCTCTTCGACCGCGCCGACGCGCTTCGAGAGGGTCGCCGCCTCCCAGCGGCGAGCGCGGTGATCGTCCGCCGCGAACCGCTGCGCCCGCGCGAACGTGCCCGCGAGCAGGCCATAGGCGAGAGGCGAGCGGACGAGCACGCCCGTCCCCGAGACGACGATGTTCGCGAGGAGATCATCGAGCAGGTCCGACGAGAGCAGGTTGTAGACGACGCAGATCGCCTGCGCGCCCGCCGCGATCGCGAGGCGCGCCTCGAGCGAGGTGCTGACGGTGACGCCCCACGCGCGGGTCTTGCCCTGCCGCATCAGCTGCGCGCCGGCCTCGTGAAAATCGGGCCCACGCAGCGTGGCCTCGCTCGGATGGTGCCAGAGGAGCAGGTCGAGGCGCTCGGTGCCGAGGCGCGCGAGGGACGCCTCACAGTCGCGCACGAGCGACTCCCGATCGAAGCGCGAGTGCACGCCCTCGGGGGTGCGCTCGACGCCGCCGCGCGTGATGTACGTGCACTCGTCGCGGAGCGACTTGGTCAGGCGCCCGACCACGCGCTCGGAGGCGCCGTCCTCGCCCCAGAGCGGAGACATGTCGAAGCTGCGCACGCCCGCGTCGAGCGCGCCCTGCACGGTCGCCTCGAAGCGCGCGGGCGCGACGGGCCCATAGCTGCCTGCGGCGAGCCCCCAGGTGCCGAGCGTGATCTCCGTGAGGCGCACGCTGGTGCGTCCGAGTTGGCGGGTCTGCATCGGGGAGCACAAGTACGCGGCGGCGCGCAGCGATGCAACCGGCGCGGCGACCGCGACGCGCGCTGAACGTCGTGTACCCTTCGCCGCCATGAGCCCGACTTCGAGAGCGCGTGAGTGGTCGTCGGTGGCGGTCGCGCTCGTGCTCGTCGGCGGCTGCTACTCGTCGCACCGCCGGGCAGAGGCGGTCGAGCGGGACGGCGGGGTCGTCGACGCGCCTGGCAGCGACGCGCCGTTCGACGCGGGCGCGCTGCCGAGCTGCGAGGAGCTCTTCGCGCGGACTCCGGACGTCGTCAACGACAGCCCGTATGTCGATGCGACGTGCACCGAGACGACGCTCCCGCTGCAGCACAGCTACCTCGAGATCTGGGGCCCGAGCGGCACCGCGATCCTGCGCAGTTGCTATGTCGTCACGCGCGCGTATTCGACGAGCGGCTGGGCGGTCGGCGCGCGGCTGAGCGCGGACGGGCCGGGTGTGCAGCTTCGCGTGGCGGGCCCTTCGCTCGACCCCGACGACGAGCGCGTCCTCTGGGAGGTGCGCGCGTTCGACGCCGCCGGGCGCGTGATCGCCGGGCGGGCGGAGTCGCTGCGCATCGGGCGCGCGACGCCGACGGCGTATGGCGCGAGGGTGCTCGGGCTCGCGTCGATCGTGCCGTCGTATTGGGCGTCCGAAGGGCAGGTCAACGCGGGGCTCTATGGGCATCCGACGTTCGACGCGCGCTCGCTGCGCCTCGCGACCCTCGGCGCGACGTGGCTCACCGACAGCCCGCGCCCGACGTTCAGCTGGGTATTCCCGGACGAGCAGGTCCGCTCGCTCGAGGTGCCCGGGGTGACGAGCGCCGCGCACGTCGTCGAGTGGCTCGACGCGGACGGCGAACACTGGCGGCTCATCGAAGGCCAACGGATGGTGGCGATTCGCGGCCCCGTCCCCGACGGTGGTCCCCTCGTGTTGGAGGGGACGACGACGCTCGCGGACCTGCCCGATGCGCACGAGGTCGCGCTCGACGGGACTCGCCTGCTCATCCAGGACGGGACGAACCTCTACGCGTTCGACGCGCGCGACGGGACCCCGCTCGGCGTCGTGGCGAGCGATGTGGCGTTCTTGCTGCCGACGGGCGCGCTCCACAACGGGATGCGCCTCGAGGCGCTCGGCACGGCGGGCGAGGACCGGCAGTTCACGCTCGACGACTTCCGCCTCGCCAGCGGGCTGATCGGCTATGCGGGCGACGGACTGCTCGTCGGGCGACTCGGCGTGATCGGCAGCGTCGACCTGCCCGGGCCGCGCTTCGCGTCGTACGAGAGCGCGGGCATTCCGGGCGACGTCTGGGCGCGCAGTCCGGTGACGACGAACGCCTACGCCGACGTGCTCTACACGGGGGCGGACGGCGCCGACCGCGCGCAGCGACTCAGCATCTCGTTCCGCGGCTGCGACTGACGCGCTGCTGCGCTCGCGCCGCGATTGCGT
>CAIUAC010000157.1 GCA_903896985.1 uncultured Sandaracinus sp. | reverse complement strand
CTTGGAGACTGCGCGCCGCGAGGCGATCCCAGGCGGCTCGATTCTCGGAGAAGAGGTAGGGCGTCGCCGCAGCCGCCGCGGCGAGGACCCACGCCTCGGCGTGCGGCGCGTCGAGCATCGCGGTGAGCTCGCTGCCGAAGAACTTCAAGCGCTCGGCGGGCAGCGAGGCGAACGCCGTCAGCGCGCGCTGACGCA
The DNA here is from genome assembly GCA_903896985.1 of uncultured Sandaracinus sp. Lineage (GTDB taxonomy): Bacteria > Myxococcota_A > Polyangia > Polyangiales > JADJQN01 > CAIUAC01. Next base: position 8,168 of record CAIUAC010000157.1, on the reverse strand, counting down.
GCACCGGGGACTCGCCGCGCACCCAATCGAGCAGCATCCCCTCGAGCTCCTCCATCGAGCCCGTCATACGGCCAAGCGCGCGCGCGGCGTGCACCCAGACGAGCGGCTCGGGGTGCAGCAGCAGCGGCTGCAAGACCTGGAGAGTGCGGCCCTTCAGCCGCGGGTCGGTCAGCGGGGGCATCCCGCGCACGCAGACCTCGAGGCAGCGCGCGGCGAGCACTCGACCGCGCAGCGAGCCATGCGCGGGGCCCGCGATCATGGCGTCGAAGGTCTTCTCGGAGCCCCACAGCCAAGGGCCGAGTTCGGGCACGGCGAGCGCGCTCGCGCCGGCCTCCCACAGCAGGATCTCGAGGCGCGCGCGCGCCTGCGCGTTCTCCGGGAGCGCGATCTGGTCCGCCGCGCCGAGGAGCGGCGCACACGCGAGCGCGTCCTGCAGCGGCCCCTGCACGACCCGGTCGCGCACGACCTCGACCACACGCTCGCGGAGGTCAGCTTCCTCAGCGGCCAGCGCGAGCGCGAGCAAGCGAGCGAGGCGCGCGTCACGCCGCGCGACGTTGGCCGCACACCAGAGGAACACGACGTCGCCCGGCGGCCCGCCGAAGAGCAGCCCCAGATCACCCGCGCCGCTCGTCGAGCGAGTCAGCGCCGGCAGCGCCCGGTCGATGATGTCCGCGGCAGCCCGCGCGCCCACGGAGAGCGGCCCCCCATCCCCGCTGACCTGGCTCCGCCATTTGGCGTGGAGCGCATCCCGAACAGCCGCCGCGCGGGCCGGTTCGGCGTCGGCCATTTCGGACGAGAGAACGGCCAGCGCGTCTTGAACCTGAGCTGGAAGCATTGGGTGTCCGCGAGCGTACACCGGAGTCAGCCACCTCGACCATCCGCTGACGGTGGCGCGGTTTCGTGCGACAACGCCCGCTATGCGCCATCGCACGCACGGCACTGGCAGCGTCCGCTCGGAGGACTTCGCGTCGCTCGGCGAGGACTGCGTGCTCGAGGAGGGCGTCCTGGTGTTTCACCCAGAGAACGTGCACCTCGGGCGCAACGTCTACGTCGGCCATCAGACGATCCTCAAGGGCTATTACAAGAACACGCTGCGCATCGGCGACGAGACTTGGATTGGCCAACAGTGCTTCTTCCACGCGGCGGGCGGTCTCTCGATCGGGGCGCGCGTCGGCATCGGCCCGGGCGTGAAGATCCTGACCTCGACGCACCGTGAGGCGGGGCGCGAGACGCCGATCTTGTTCGCGCCGATCGACCTCGCGCCGGTCACGATCGAGGACGACGCGGACCTCGGCATCGGCGCGATCATCCTGCCGGGCGTGACCGTGGGCCGAGGCGCGCAGGTCGGCGCGGGCGCGGTCGTCGCCGAGGATGTGCCGGCGTATGCGGTCGCGGTCGGCGTGCCGGCGCGCGTCTTGCGGATGCGCCCATGACGCGAGGCGAGGACCTCTCGGTCGTGGTGTTCGCGTTCGACGAGGAGCAGAACATCGCCGCCGTGCTCGGCGAGCTGCGCGCGTGGCTCGAGGAGCACGAGCCCGGCGCGGAGCTCGTCTTCGTCGACGACGGCTCGCGGGACGGGACTCGCGACGCCGCCGCGCGGGCGCTCGCGGGTGCGCGCTCGCTCATCCTGCGACACGAGCGCAACCGGGGCATCGGCGCCGCGCTGAAGACGGGCGTCGCCGCGGCGAGCGGCACCTTCGTGACGTTCATGCCCGCCGATGGGCAGATCCCGCCGTCCGCGATCGCGACCTTGCGCGCGGCGCAGCGCGCGGGTGACCGCGACGTGGTGCTGAGCGTCTACGATCACCGCGACGACGGCCTCGATCGCAAGCTGCTCTCGGCCGGCGTGCGGGCGCTGATCACCCTCGTCCACGGCGTGCGCCTGCACAGCGACGGTCCGTACCTCTTCCGCCGAGCGCTGTTCGTCCCCGAGCAGCTGCCGCCGGACACGTTCTTCCTCAATTTCGAGTTCCCGATTCGGGCGCTCGCCGCGCGCCTGCGGGTCGGCACCGTCACCATCCCATGCCGCCCGAGACGCGCGGGTTTCTCCAAGTCGACGGGGCTCCGCCGCGTCGTCGGCGTCGCCCGCGACCTGCTCGATCTGCGCGTGCGTCGCCTGCGCGAGGCCGCCCGCGCGCTGCGCTGAGCTCAGGGCCGCACGATGCGGTCCCGCAGGGTCGAGCGAGGGATGCCGAGCGCCCGCGCAGCCGCGGAGAGGTTGCCCCGGTGCGCGTCGACGGCCGCGCTGAAGCCATCGGGGCTCGGCGGCAGCTCATCGAGCGCCTCGAGCCCGCCGAGGCGCACGAGCGCGCGCTGCACGTCGAGCCGGTCGAGCGTCGTCGACGCGGTCTGCGCCGTCGCCGCGCGCAGCACATTGCGCAGCTCCCGCGCGTTCCCAGGCCAGGAGTGCGCGAGCAGGCACATGAGCGCGTCCTCGGTGAGCATACGGCGTCCCGCCTCGCGCTCGATGTCCTCGAGGAAGTGCGCGGCGAGCGCGCGGATATCCTCGGGTCGCTCCCGCAGCGGCGGCACCGCCACCGGGCACTGCGCGATGCGGTAGTATAGGTCGCGGCGAAACGTGCCCTGCGCGACCATCTGCCGCAGGTCGCGGTGCGTCGCGCACACGAGGCGCACGTCGACCTGCACGGGAGTGCCGGCGCCGACGCGGCGCACCTCGCCCGAGTCGAGCACGCGCAGCAGGCGGGCCTGCATCTCGAGCGGAAGCTCCGCGATCTCGTCGAGGAAGAGCGTGCCCCGGTCCGCGAGCTCGAAGGCGCCCTTGCGCTGCGCGTGCGCGCCGGTGAACGCGCCCTTCTCGTGCCCGAACAGCTCGCTCTCGATCAGCTCGCGCGTGAGGCTCCCCGCGTTGAGCGCGACGAGCGGCTGCTCCGCGCGCGGCCCCCGCTGATGCAGCGCGCGCGCGATGCCTTCTTTTCCTGCGCCGCTCTCGCCCGTGACCAACACCGTCCACGGGAGTCGCGCGAGGCGCTCGACGTCCGCGAGCACGGCGAGCATCGGCGAGGAAGCCGCGACGAGCCCCTGCTGCCGCGCGTCGCCGCTCCGCCCGCGCGCGACCAGCGCGAGGTCCGTGCGACCGATGCGCAGCTGCCCCCCGAGGCTGAGCCGCGCGCGCTCGACGCGGAGTCCGTCGACCCAGGTGCCGTTGCGGCTCTCGAGGTCGCGCACGCCGAGGCCCTCTGCGCACGGCTCGAGGCGGCAGTGATGCGCGCTCACGGCGCGGTCGTAGAGCACGAGGTCGTTGTCGCTCGCGGAGCCGACGCGCACCGGGTGCCCGTCGAGCGCGAGACGCCGCGCCTCAGCGCCCTTGCCGACGATGAGCACGGACGGCTCCCGGTCCGAGCGGACGAAGGCCACCGGCTCGGTGCGCGTCCCGAGCGAACGCGGGCGCGTCTTCGCGTCGGGAACCCGCACGAGCGTGTGCCGCCCGAGCCCGAGCGGCTCGTTGGGCAGCAGCTTGCTCGAGGCGCCGTTCGGGCGGCCCGTCCCGCGCAGGTCGAAGACGAGCACCTCGCCTCCGCGCGAGACGATCAGCGCGTGTCGCTCGGCGACGGCGTCGTCGTGCACGACGATGTCGCAGCGCGCCGCCCTGCCGATCTCGATCGGGGTGCTCCCCAGGGGAAATTCTCGCAGCGCCTCGTCGCGGTAACAGAGCATCAAAGCTTCCATGAATCCTCCGATGAATAGAGTCCGCGCCGCTTATCGCGGTGGCCCTCGCGGGAGTTGCGAGTCGGCTCCCGCGAACCTCGCGCCCCAGGCGGCAGCAACACCTTGAAAGCCCCCCGGGGACCGGGTAGCGTCGCGCCCACCGTGACCCAAGAACTCCGCCGCACCGCCATCTTCGAAGCCCACGTCGCCCTCGGCGGCCGCATCGTCCCCTTCGCTGGCTGGGAGATGCCCGTCCAGTACGCGGGCGTCGTCGCGGAGCACAAAGCAGTGCGTGAGGCCGCGGGCCTCTTCGACGTCTGCCACATGGGCGAGCTCGAGCTGCGCGGCCAGCACGCCGTCGTGGTCGCCGACTACCACATCAGCAACGACTTCGGCGCGCTGCCCGTCGGCAAGGCGCTCTACACGACCTGCTGCAACGCAGAGGGCACGATCCTCGACGACCTCATCGTCTACAAGCGCGGCCTCGAGGACGTCCTCATCGTCTGCAACGCGTCGAACCTCGCGAAGATCTCCGCGCACTTCAAGCAGGCCGCGGAGAACCACTGCGAGTTCCGCGACCTCAGCGAAGAGACCGGGCTCATCGCGCTCCAGGGCCCGAAGGCCGTCGACGTGATGCGCGCCGCGGGCGCGTCCGAGGCGACGCTCGCCCTGCCCTCGTTCTCGTTCGCGAAGGACACCGTCGGGGGCTTCGCGGTAACCGCCGCGCGCACCGGCTACACCGGCGAGGACGGCTACGAGATCTTCTGCCGCACGGAGGACGCGCTCGGCCTCTGGAACGCGCTGATCACGGCCGGCAAGCCGCTCGGCCTGCAGCCCGCCGGCCTCGGCGCGCGCGACACGCTCCGCCTCGAGGCGCGCCTCTCGCTCTACGGCAACGAGATCGACGAGACGACGAACCCGCTCGAGGCTGGCCTCGGCTGGGTCGTGAAGCTCGACAAGCGCGACTTCATCGGTCGGGACGCGCTCCTCCGAATCAAGGAGGCGGGCCTCACGCGCAAGATGGTCGGCTTCGAGATGACCGGTCGCGGCATCGCGCGGCACGGCTACCCGATCGTGCCCGAGGGCGGCGGCGCGCCCATCGGCCTCGTCACCAGCGGCTCGCCCGGCCCGACGGTCGGCAAGAACATCGGCCTCGGCTACGTCCCCGCCGCGCTCTCCGCCATCGGCAGCACCTTCGCGGTCGAGATCCGCGGGCAGGCGATCTCCGCCGTCGTCGTCAAGACGCCGTTCTACAAGCGCGCGCGTTAGTCCTACTTCGACAGTTCCTTTCGGCAGTCACTCTCCGACTGCGGCTCCAACCAAGACAGCGAGGCGACACTCCGATGGCGCAAAATCCGACGGACCTCAGGTACACGAACGATCACGAGTGGGCCCGCAAAGAGGGAGATCTCGTCCGCGTAGGCATCACGACGCACGCGGTCGAGGCGCTCGGCGACATCACCCTGGTGGACGTCGCGGCAGCCGGCACGAAGCTCGCTGCGCACGCGCGCTTCGGCGACATCGAGTCGGTCAAGGCGGTGAGCGAGCTGTTCGCGCCGCTCGCTGGCGAGATCGTCGAGCGCAACGCCGCGCTCGAGAGCGCGCCCGAGACCGTCAACTCCGACGCGTACGGCGCGGGCTGGATGGCCGTGATTCGCCCCGCGAACATGGCCGACTTCGACGCGCTGCTCGACGCGGCGGCGTACGAGACGTTGCTCGGCACGCTCTAAGAGCGGCGACGAGGGAAGGTCGTGGCCCGTGCGCTCGTAGAGAGCGAGGTCGGGCCGGGGAGCTCGAGGGGCAAGAGTCGCGCACGCGCGGCTCGCCTCGCGAGCAAAGGGGGGCCGCAGGCCCGCACATTGGCTCGCTGTCTGTAGACCACGATTTCGCACGCCAGAGGAGAGAACGACGATGCTCAAGACGGAGAAGCTACTCACGATCGTATTCGGAGCACTCGTGCTCGCCGGTGTCCTCGCGTGCGGCAGCAGCGGCACGCCCACCCCGCCGGTTCCCGCCGTGCCCGGGATGCCCGTCCCCGCGGTCCCCGTGCCCGGCGCGCCGGTCCCCGGGATGCCCAACATGCCCAATATGCCAGTGCCCGGCGCACAGGTCGTGCAGCCCGGCGCGGTCGGCGACTCGAGCTACGGCACGATCGCGCTCTCGACGGGCTTCCTGCCCGACCCGAAGGTCGCGCAGGGCCAATCGGGCGGCGCAGTCGATATCTCGACGCTGACCACCAACACGGACTGCAAGGGCTGGATCTTCGCCAGCAAGCCCGACCACATCTTCGTCGCGCAGACCGCTTTCGATGCGCGGTTCCGCATCCTCGCTCACTCGACGCAGGACATCACCCTCGTCGTCCAGCGCCCCGACGGCACGTACGTCTGCAACGACGACGCGGCGCCACCTGCGACCGACCCGATCATCGCCAACCAGGCGTGGGCGCCGGGCGTCTACAAGGTCTGGCTCGGCAGCTACCACCAGGGCGAGCGCTCCGACTACCGCCTCGCGTTCACCGAGATGCCCGGCGTGACGACCGACAGCCTGGCGACCGCGACCCCGAACTGACTCACGCCTCGCGGACGGAAACGTCCTCGCGGAGGCCTCGCCCGATCAACCGGGCGGGGCCTTCGTCGTTTTGGGCGCAGAGAGCGCTCGCGGAACGCGCGCGGACCAGATATCTCTCGCACGCCATGCTTCCACAGAACGGCCCCAAGCCGCCCGCCGCGTCGCAGCCCACAGAGTCGCAGCCCGCCGAGTCGCAGCCCGCGGAGAAGCGGCAGGCCGGCACGACGATCCCGCCCGCGATGGACCCGATCGCGCACCTCGACGCGCTCAACCGCCGCGCGCTCGCCGGCGGCGGCAAAGACCGCATCGACAAGCACCACGAGGCCGGCAAGCTGACCGCGCGCGAGCGCCTCGATCTGCTGCTCGACCCGGGCAGCTTCGTCGAGCTCGATCGGCTCGTCGTGCACCGCTGCACCGACTTCGGCATGGAGCAGCAGAAGGTCCCCGGCGACGGCGTCGTCACGGGCTACGGCACGATCGACGGGCGGCGGGTGTTCGTGTTCGCGCAGGATTTCACGGTCTTCGGCGGCAGCCTCTCGCGCGCGTACGCGAGCAAGGTCGTCAAGATCATGGACCTCGCGATGCGCACGGGCGCGCCGATCATCGGGCTCAACGACTCCGGCGGCGCGCGCATCCAAGAGGGCGTCGAGTCGCTCGCGGGCTACGGCGAGGTCTTCCTGCGCAACACGCTCGCGTCAGGCGTCGTACCGCAGATCAGCGCGATCATGGGGCCCTGCGCGGGCGGCGCGGTCTACTCACCGGCGATCACGGACTTCGTCTTCATGGTCGAGGGCACCTCGTACATGTTCATCACGGGGCCGGACGTCATCAAGACGGTGACGCACGAGGACGTGACGAAGGAGGAGCTCGGCGGCGCGAGCGCGCACGCGGTCAAGAGCGGCTGCGCGCACTTCGCCTCGCCGGACGACGCGCAGTGCCTCGCGACGATCCGCGAGCTGATGTCGTTCTTGCCGGCGAACAACCACGAGGACCCGCCCGTCCGCGAGACGAGCGATCCGAGCAACCGCGAAGACGCTGAGCTCGACACGCTCGTGCCGACGGACCCGATGAAGGCGTACGACGTCAAGACGCTGATCGCGCGCGTCGTCGATGACGCGGACTTCTTCGAGGTGCAGGCGTCGCACGCGATGAACATGGTCATCGGCTTCGCGCGCATGGGCGGGCGGACGGTCGGCATCGTCGCCAACCAGCCGATGGTCCTCGCGGGCTGCCTCGACATCCAGGCGTCGATGAAGGCGGCGCGCTTCGTGCGCTTCTGCGACTGCTTCAACATCCCGATCGTGTCCTTCGTCGACGTGCCGGGGTTCTTGCCGGGCGTCGATCAAGAGGCGGGCGGCATCATCAAGCACGGCGCGAAGCTGCTCTACGCGTACTGCGAGGCGACCGTCCCGAAGGTCACGATCATCACGCGCAAGTCCTACGGCGGCGCCTACGTCGTCATGTCGAGCAAGCAGCTCCGCGGCGACATGAACCTCGCGTATCCGACGGCGGAGATCGCCGTGATGGGCCCCGACGGCGCGGTCAACATCGTCTATCGCAAGGAGATCGACGCGGCCGAGGACAAGGTCGCGACGAAGGCGAAGTTCGTCGACGAGTACCGGCGCAAGTTCGCCAACCCGTTCAAGGCGGCGGAGCTCGGCGTCATCGACGAGGTCATCTACCCGCGGCAGACGCGCACGCGCGTGATCCAGTCGCTCGAGATGCTGCGCGACAAGCGGGACCAGAACCCGCCGAAGAAGCACGGCAACCTGCCGCTCTGAGCCAGGCGCTGAGGCGCTGCACCGGCGCGCCCGGCTGCGCCGCAGCCGTTTCGCGTTCGTAAAGAACGTTTTTGGCCTGCGCCGCAGCCGTTTCGCGTTCGTAAAGAACGTTTTTGGCCTGCGCCGCAGCCGTTTCGCGTTCGTAAAGAACGT
>CAIUAC010000156.1 GCA_903896985.1 uncultured Sandaracinus sp. | reverse complement strand
CTTCGCGCTCGTCGGGGCGTCTCTGCTCGCCGCGTGGCCGCTCGCCGTGGCCGTGGAGGCGATGCTGGCGAAGGGCAGCGCCGCGCTCGTCGTCGGGACGCTGCTCGTCGCCGCGGTGTCGCTGTGGTGGCAGCCTCGCTCGGCGAGGTTGCGCGGCGTCGAGCTTCGCTGAGGGCGACCTCAGCCGTCGGTCGCGCGCGCCCGGCGCCCGGCGAACGCGCGCGTGAACTCGCCGTGCGTGTAGGCGTCGAGCAGCGCCGTCGCCTCGGCGATCCGCACGGCGTGCTCGGCGTCGGCCTCGCCGAGCAGGTCGCGCTCGAGCTGCAGGCGTCGGCGCTCGAAGTAGATGCGCACGACGTCACGCATCAGCGCGTCGCGCTCCTCTGCGAGCGCTTGCTCCTCGTGGAGGAGCGCCACCTCCTCGCGCGCGAACACCACGCGATCGAGGCGAAACACGAGGACCCCTTCGACGGCCAGCGTGTCGTCGGTGGAGACGTTCGTGCGGTCGAGCAGGTCGGTGCTCTGCAGCGCGAGGTCGCGGCCGGTGCCGCGGCGCACACCGACGCGGGCGGTCGGCAACCAGCCGGAGAGGCGCGCGCGGTGGGCCGCTTCGCGCGCTCGCTCCGGCAGGACTTGCGCGACCCGCAGCGCGGCGTCGATCACGCGATCGACCGTCGGCTCATGGCGGTACTGGCCGAGCGCGGCGGCGATCTCTGCGCGGCTCGGCTCGCGCGTCGTGCGGGCCTGCGGCTCGGCGTCTTGCGCCTGGGCGCGGGAGGACAGCGCGGCGAGCGCCGCCGCGAGGACGAACGTGGACAACTTGTCGGTATGGGGAATCACGGGCTTGTCTCCTCTTCCATGGGTTCAACGACCGCCCGGGCGCGCGTCTCGCGTTCCCAGGCGCAGACCATCCGGGACGCGCACGGCGCGTCGGGCGGCGAGGGGGCCGGGCGCGTGCTGCGCGCCGCGCTCATCGACTCCGTGGGCGCCGGGAGCCATGCGACCGCGACCTCGGCGGCGAGGGTCCAGCGCTCGCTCTGGCCGACGGCCACGACGGCGGAGGCCGACCTCTGCGACGCCGACGCGCGGGCGACGTTTGTGCCGAGCACGAGCGCCGGCATCCAGCCGTGGCTCGCGCCGCAGGCCCCGGCGCCAAAGCTCAGCGCGACGAGGAGCGCCAGCGCTCGGCAAGACGTGGGTTGCGCTCGTTCGAGCACGGCGCATCGGCGGGGCGTCGATGGTTGCATCGCACGCCGTCATCGCCCGGTCCTCGAGCGAGTTGCGGCGTGCGCGTCAGCGAAGCGATTGGCGAGCGGTGCTCAGCTCGACGAGGACGCGTGGAAGTCGAGGCTGGACGAGTGCGCCCAAGGGGTCGGCTCCCGCAGCGAATCGGCCTTCTGAAGCACGGCCACGGCGACCGGAGCCGCGAGCGAAACGGCGACGGGCGGAGGGGGCGGGGTCTCGTCGAGGAGCGAAGTCGGCGGGGGAGGGGGCGGCGCGAAGGCGAGCGCCGGTAGCTCCGCGGGGCTGGCGGGCGGGGTGTGCGCGGCAGGAGCGTGCGTGATCGCGACGAAGCGCTCGCCGCGGCGGATGCCGACGGCGGCGAAGAGCGTCGCCTCCGCGGGGAGCCCGGTGACGAAGGTCTCTCCGCCCGCCGGAGCGGGGCCGTGCTCGATGACCTCGCTGCGTACGACGCCGGCTCCGTCTGGTCGGAGCACGACGATGCGGAGCGTGACGGGCGGCTCGCTCGCGGGAGGCATCTCGCCCGCGGTCTTGCCTGCGCTCTCGGCGACGGCGCGCGCGCGCGCTGCGCCGTCGTCGGTGACCTCCCAGTGGACGAAGAGCGTGCCCGGGTCGACGACCGACGCGGTGATCTGGTCGCGACCGTAGAGCGCCGCGGGGGCGCGCACGGGCTCGATCGTCGGCGTCGTAGGGCGTCGGAGCTGCTGCTTGCGGAGCGCCTCGGCCTCCTGCACCAGCGTGAGGTCGCCCGCGCTCGCGGCGACGAGTTCGTCGTAGATCGCGAGCGCCCGTGCCGCATGGCCCTGCTCGGCGAGCAGGCGCGCGAGCGTGCGGGTGCGGATCGGGGAGGTCTCGGGGGCGGCCGCCTCGCGGGGCGCCTCGGTCGTCACATCATCTTCGGACACGTCGTTGACCTCGTGTTTTGCCGCCGTTGCCGGTGCGGCGCCGTCCTCCGTGCCGTGGGCCGCCGTGGGCCCGAGCGCGAGGTCGGCGAGCTTCTTCACCAGGCGTCGCGCCGCCGCTTCGATCTTCTTCACAGCCATCGCCCGAGCTCCTGTTCGCGTCCGCCGACGTGTGCGCGGGCCTCTGCGGCATCGCGCGCGATCTGTGCCGTGAGCGCCTCGAGCCCGTCGAAACGACGCTCGTCTCTCAGCCTCGTCACGAAGCCGACGCGCAGTGGAGCACCATAGAGGTCGCCGCTCCAGCCGAAGAGGTGCACCTCGACTGAACGACCGGCGCCGAGGGTCGGGCGGACGCCGAGGTTCGCGACTCCGCCGAGCAGCGGCGCCGCCGGGTCACCGAGGCGTCGCACGACGACCGCGTACACGCCGTCCGCCGGGAGCAGGACCTCGGCGGGCCGCAGGTTCGCGGTCGGAAAGCCGAGCGTGCGCCCGAGCTGCGCGCCGAGGATGACGACGCCATCGACGTCGTGCACGCGCCCGAGCAACCGCGCCGCGCCGCTCACATCGCCGTCCGCGACGGCCGCACGCACGCGCGAAGACGAGATGGGCGCGCCGTCCTCGCAGAGCGGCGGGAGCGGCACGACCTCGAAGTCGCGCGCACGCCCGAGCTGCTCGAGCAGCGCGATGTCACCCGCCCGCTTGGCGCCGAAGCGGAAGTCCGGCCCGAGCACGATCGCCTGGGCGTGGAGCGTGCGCACCAGCACCTCGTCGACGAAGGTCTCCGGGCTCTGCGCAGCGAAGGCGGCGTCGAAATTGGCGACGTGCACGTCGTCGCAGCCCGCGCCGAGCAGGAGCTCGACCCGCCGCGCGTTCGTCGTGAGCCTCGCCGGGGCGCGGTCCTTTCCGAGCGCGTGCATCGGATGCGGGTCGAACGTCAGCGCGACGACGCGCAGCCCGCGCGGGCGCGCATGGGCCACGGCGGCTTCGACGAGGGCGCGGTGACCACGGTGCACGCCGTCGTGGTTGCCAGGCACGGTGCAGGACCGCGCCGCGGCCGTCGGATGAGCTTGACCCATGGCGCGCGCGAAGATGCGTGGGGGCCCCCGCGCCGTCAAACGGAGCGCCCGGGCGGTTCTCGCGGCGCCGGGCGTTGCGTGTCATCGTCGGCGCCGGCGGGAGCGTGTCCGTTCGGAGGCGAGTGTGGGCTGGTCCAGCGTTCGCGCATTCGCAGCTTCAGGTCGTCGAGAGCGCCTCCTCCGCAGGACAGCGGGAGCGCTCGCCCTGAGCGCCTGGCTGCTCGGAGCGCCGGCTGCTCGGGCGCAGGAGCCGGGCCGTACGGCGTGGAGCGCGCTGCTCAGCACGGCCCGCGCTCGCGCTGCGCTCGACGGCTCGCAGCCCGCGGACGAGGCGGAGCGCGTCGCCGCAGCGGAGCTGCTCGGTCGCGCGTCAGAGCGCGCCGCGCCCGAGGTCGCGCTGCTCGCGGCGCTCGAGCGCGAACAGGCGCCGCGCGTGCGCGAGGCGTTGCTCGTCGCGCTCGCGCGGCGTGGTCGCCCGGAGTCCGTGCCCCCGCTCGTCGTCGTGGACCAGCGGGGGGACGCGGTCGCGCGGGGCTTGGCCTCGCGGGCGCTCGCGGGGATCGACAGCCCCGCCGCGGACCGGGAGCTCGCGCTCGGGCTCGGCGTGCCGGACCGTGACGACGTGACCTCGCCCGCGCTCGTGCGCGCAGGAGCGCGGGTCGTGCCGCTCGTGCTCCGCGCGCTGCGCGACGCGCCGACCTCCGCCGGCGCTGCGACCGCGCTCGGGGCGCTCGGTGACGCGCGCGCGACGGCGCCGCTCGTCGCCCTGCTCGG
>CAIUAC010000155.1 GCA_903896985.1 uncultured Sandaracinus sp. | reverse complement strand
GCGGCGTCCTGATCGAAGATGACGGCGACCTCTTGGGTGTCGACCTTGCGCGCGCCGAGCTTGGCGAGCGTGCGCCGCGCGGCCTCTCGACCGACGTCGCCCGCGTCCTCGAGCGCGCTGAGCTTGCGGCGCGCGGCCCAATAGTGGCCGCTGCGCTTCTTGCCAGCTTGGTCGCCGACGCCGGGCTCCTCCGCGACGGGCGAGACGACGATGGACGCGTAGGTGCCCTCGCCTCCCCCGCGAAAGCCGCCCGAGGTGACGAGCGCGCTCGCGCCCGACGCGCGCGTGAACGAGCCGCCCTCGCTGTTCGTCAGGCGCTTGTCGACGGCGAGCGCCGCAGCCTCGCCCGCCTTCGCGCGCCGCAGCGCCTCGGCGGCGTCGAGCGCGCTCATGTCCGGGTCGAAGAGCTCGAGGTCGGCGTGCTGCTCGCGCGTCGAGAGGAGCGACGCGTCGGGCGGTCCGGCGAACGGGTCGGGCTGCGAGAGCTTCACGAGCTCCATCGCGTCCTCGACGAAGCGCTGAATCCCCTGCGCGGTCAGGTCGCTCGTGTAGGTGACGGCGACCTGCTGGCCGACCATCACGCGCAGCCCGACCGCCTTGGAGCCGGCCTCTTCGACGAGCTCCGGGTGCCCCATGCGCACCTTGACGCTCAGGTGATCGCCCTGTCGAACGCTGCACTCTGCGACGTCGGCGCCGGCCTTGCGGGCCTTCTCGACGATGCGCTCGCCGAGCGCGAGCAGCGCGTCGACTCTCTCGTTGGATTCTCTGGACATGGTGTGCTTTGCCAAGGAGCGCCTAGCCGATCTGCGAGCCGCCGACGGTCACGGCAGAGAGCTTGATGGTGGGACAGCCGACGCCGACCGGGACCGATTGCCCGTCTTTTCCGCAAGTCCAGATGCCGTCCGAGACGGCCATATCGTGCCCGAGCATCACGACCTTGCGCATCACATCCGGGCCATTGCCGATCAGGTTCACGTCCTTGAGCGGCGCGGTGATCTTGCCGTTCTCGATCAGGTAGCTCTCGGTCAGAGAGAACACGAAGTCGCCGTTGGAGATCTCGACCTGCCCGCCGCCGAACCGCTTGGCGTAGATGCCGCGCTCGACCGAGCGGATGATGTCCTCGGGGTCGTCTTGGCCAGCGAGCAAGAGCGTGTTCGTCATGCGCGGCAGCGGGTGCGAGCGGAACGACTCGCGCCGCCCGTTGCCCGTCGGCGTCGTGTGGAAGAAGCCCGCCGAGTGACGGTCCTGCATGTAGCCGCGCAGGACGCCGCGCTCGATCAGCATGGAGGAGACTGGCTCGTTGCCCTCGTCGTCCACGTTGATCGTGCCGCGCGAGAACGGGAGCGTCGCGTCGTCGACGACGGTGCAGAGGTCGCTCGCGACCTTGGTGCCGACGGCGTCGGAGTAATTGCTCGTCTTCTTGCGGTTGAAGTCCGCCTCGAGCCCGTGCCCGACCGCCTCGTGCAGCAGGATCCCGCTGTCGCCCGGCGCGAGCACGACGGGCAGCTCACCCGCGGGCGCCTCGCGCGCGTCGAGCATCGCGACGGCTTGGCGCACAGCCTCCTGCGCGTGCCACTCCGGGGTGTGCCCCTCGAAGTACTCCATGCCGAAGCGCCCGCCGCCGCCCGACGAGCCCGACTGCCGCTTGCCGTTCTGCTCGACGATCACGCGCACGCCGAAGCGCATCAGCGGCTGCACGTCGTGGACGAGCTTGCCGTCGGATGAGGCGATCAAGATCTCGCGCACTTCCTCGTTGAACGAGGCGTCGACGCGGACGACACGCGGGTCAGCGGCGCGCGCGGTGCGGTCGGCGCGCGCGAGCAGCTCGCGCTTCTCGAGGCCGGCGACGTCGAGGGTCAGCGTCGGGACGTCGTAGCGGCTCGGCAGCGCGCGCGAGGTGACGGCGACGGGCGCGGGGGCGCCTCCACCCTCGGCGATCTGCGCGGCGGTGCGAGCGGCGCGGTCCATCGCCTCCGGCGTCAGCTCCTCGACGTAGGCGTAGCCCGTCGCGTCGCCCTTCATCACGCGCACGCCGAGGCCCATCGTCACGGCGCGGCCGGCGCCCTTGAGGATGCCCTCATCGTAGGAGTAGCTGCCCGACGCGCCGTACTCGTAGAACAGGTCGGCATAGTCGCCGCCACGCGAGAGAGCGAGCGTGAGCAAGCGGCGCGCGAGGTCCGCGTCGACGGGCGCCTGCCCGCCGGGCGCGAACGGGGCCTTGTACCGAATCGAAGACGTCGTCATGTGCGCGCCAATGTAGTCCGCTCAACTGGGCGTGACCAGGGACGGCAGAGCGGCGAGCCGTCGCGCGCAACAGCCTTGTAGCCTGCAAGCTCGCGAGCCCGTAGGCTCCGGCTCCGTGGCGCAGTCTCCCGATCGCAGCCCGCCCCCGACCAACGACTCGATCCTCGACGAGCTCGACGGCTTCGAGGAGCTCGAGGAGTTCGAGGACGAGAGCGACACCGGCGGTCCGGTCGTGGGCAGCATGTTCGGCGCG
>CAIUAC010000154.1 GCA_903896985.1 uncultured Sandaracinus sp. | reverse complement strand
CGACGTCGACCTCGGTCCCGCGACCCTCTGCGGCGACGGCGTCCTGACCGCGCCCGAGCAGTGCGACGACGGCAACACGACCGCGGGCGACGGCTGCGACGCGACGTGCAACGTCGAGGCGAGCGTCTGCCCCGGTGGCGCCGCCCCCCGCACGCTCACCCCCGGGACGAACCTCCACGGCGACACCACCGGCGTCGCGAGCGCCGCGAGCGGCTCCTGCGGCGGCGGCACTTCCGGCGAGAACACGTTCGTGTTCACGGTCTACGAGGAGTCGGACGTCGCCCTCACGACGGACTTCCCCGCGACGGCGTTCAACGCCGCCGTCTACGTTCGCTCGGCGTGCGCCGATCGCACGACGGAGCTCGGCTGCGCGGCGGCGGCGCCTGCGGGCGACACGCTCACGCTCAGCGCGCTCCCCGCGGGCACGTACTTCGCGTTCGTCGACGGCGCAGGCGGCGAGTCCGGCGCGTACGAGGTCGGCATCACGGTCACGCGGCGCATCCCCGTCGGCGGCACCTGCGACCCGATGGGCGCGACCGGCGCGTGCGTCGACGGCTCGACCTGCACGGCCGACGCGACGGGTGCCTACGCGTGCCGCTCGCCCTCGTCGATCTGTGGAGACGCGGCGCGCGCGCTGACGCTCGGCGCGGCTGCCACCGGCGGCACGACCGTCGGCGCCGAGGACCTCTACGCCCCGTCCTGCTCGAGCGACGGCGCGGCTCCCGACCGCGTGTTCAGCGTCGCCGTGCCCGCGGGCGCGTACGACCTCGTCGTCACCTCGACGCCGACGAACTTCGCGGCCGACAGCTTCGACGTCGTGCTCACCGTCGAGACGGCGTGCGGCGACGCGGGCTCCGCGGTCGGCTGCTCTGACGCGCGCGCGGCCGACGCGACCGAAGAGGTCGTCGTGCAGAACGCGACCGGCACCTACTTCATCGTCGTCGACGGCTACGGCACGGCGATGAGCTTCACCACCGGCGAGTTCGAGGTCGCCGCGCGCCTCCGTGACATCGTGGCGCTCGACGGCGCGTGCGACCCAACGGGCTTCGCGAGCCGCTGCGACACTGGCCTCAGCTGCGCCGGCACGGCGGGCGCAGAGACCTGCATCGACCCGGCGGCCGCGGTCTGCGCGACGGCGACGGCGATCACGCCCGGCACCCCGGTCAACGCGACGCTCGGGACGATGGGCGTCACGAGCGACCTCGCCCCGAGCTGCGCGCGCGACGGCGGCACGGACGAGCGCCTCTACTACGTCGACCTCGCCGCTCCGGGCTTCCTCTCGGCGCGGGCGACGGGCGCCGGCATCGGCTTCCAGACGACCGTGTACATCCGCGGTGCGGGCAGCTGCGGCGCCACCGCCGACCTCGTCTGCGACACCTTCGCCGACCGCCGCCTCGAGACGACCACCGGCGCGCTCGCGGCCGGTCGCTACTACGTCATCGTGGACGGCACCGGCACCTACGACCTGACGGTCACGCTCGGCACGTTCATCGCAGCCGGCGGGATGTGCGACGCGGCCTCGACGACCGCGCGCTGCGCGACCGGGACGGCCTGTCTCGGCGGCGTCTGCGGCGCCGTGACGACCATCGCGGACACCTCGCCGAACGGCCTCTTCTGCGACGCGCAGGGCCCCGCGTCGGGCGACACGCTCTTCACGGGCGACCTGACGGTCGGCGGCGCGACCGACTACGACACCGTGCAGATCAACCTCGCGGCCCCCGCGCGGCTCGCGATCACGACCAGCGACGGCGCCGGCGGCTGCATCGCCGACACGCTCGTCGAGGTGTTCGACGGCGCGATGTCCTGCACCGCACTCGACGCCGCGATGCCGCCCCCGATGCCGCTCGCGTCGGACGACAACTCCGGCATCGCCATGCTGTGCTCGTCCCTGACGACCGCCGTGCTGCCCGCGGGCACCTACTACGTGCGCGTGCGCCATCCCTTCGCCCGCACTCCGGGCGGCGCCTATCAGATGCTCATCGACGTGATTTGACGGTCCTCGTCACCGGCGGCGCGGGGTTCCTCGGCGCGCACCTCGTGCGTGCCCTCCGCGCGCGTCGGCACGACGTCGTCGTGCTCGACGATCTCTCGGGCGGCGTGCGCGAGAACGTGCCGCCCGACGTGCCGCTCGTCGTCCAGAAGGCGATGGTGGGGGCGCCGCTGACGCCTCCGTGAGGCGCTCGGCGAGACGCCGCAGACGGCGCCCGCGGCTGGGCCCGCGCTGATCTGGCGCGGGGCCGAGGCCCTCCGCCCGAGCGTCAGGCCACCGGTCGGTGCGATCGGTCTCGACGAGGGCCTGCCCCGAGCGGCCGGTCGCTCTGCGCGCTTCGCGCGTACCTCGGCTGGGTTCGCGTCGACCCCCAGAATGCTTGGCAAGAAGAAGGTCGCGGTGGTGCTCCCGGGCCCCAACGTCGTCACGACGCTCGAGCGCACCATCGCTGCCATCCCGCGCGGCTTCGTAGACCAGCTGATCTTCGTCGACGACGGCGGCAGCGACGGCTCCGCGGAGCTCGGGCGCAGGCTCGGCTGCCACGTCTTTCGACACCCGAAGAACCGCGGCTACGGCGCCGCCCAGAAGACCGGCTATCGCGAGGCGCTGCGGCTCGGCGCGGACGTCGTCGTGATGGCAGCCCCGCGCGCTCCTTCGACGAGCTGCCTACGAGCACGCGGATTCCCTGGCTCAAGTACGGCCTCGACTGCGTGAAGACCGCGTCGACGATGCGCGCGCACCGCGCGGGCTTGGTCCCCGCTCCGCTCTTCGACCGCGGCGGGCGCAAGCTCTCCGACTCGACCGACGGGCTCCCCTTCATCGGCTCCACCCTGTCCTGAGCGCCAGCGCTCCGAGCGGCGCCGTCGAGAAGCCGACCAGGGCTCAGCTAGGCGGCGGCGCGGCTCGTCTCCGCGCGCGCCCCGCCCTCAAGCCGCGAGCAGCTCCGCCGGCACGCGCGCCCTCAGCGCTCGCTCGAGCTTCTTCGCGATCGCCTTCTCGATCTGCCGCGCGCGCTCGCGACTGACCTTCAGCAGCGCGCCGAGCTCGCGGAGCGTCACCGGCTCTTCCGCGAGCATTCGCTTCTCGAAGACGAGCCGGTCGCGCCCCGTCAGCGTCTCGCCGAACTCGCGCACCGACGCCTCGACGAGCCCGATGCGCTCGCCCGACTCCAGCTGCTCGTCGGACCGCACATCGTTGGCCGGCAGCACCTCGACCGCGGTCCCCGCGCCATCGTCGTGCAGAGGCTCGTCGAGCGAGACATCGCGCCGAGACAGCCGGTCGCGCATGTCGATGACCTCGCTCACCGACACCTCGAGGCGCGCGGCGAGCGCCTCAGGCGAGGCATCGAGCCCGAGCGCCTCGAGCCGCGCGGTCTCCTTGCGCAGCTTGAAGAAGAGCTTGCGCTGCGTCTGCGAGGTGCCGAGGCGCACGAGGCGCGCGTCGCGCATCGAGGATTTGAGGATGTACGCGCGGATCCACCAGGCCGCGTAGGTCGTGAGCTTCACGCCCTTCTCGGGGTCGAACTTGCTCACCGCGTGCATCAGCCCGAGGTTGCCCTCTTGGATCAGGTCGAGCAGCGGCACCTCGCCCTTGCGAAGCTCCCTCGCCATCTTCACGACCAGCCGCAGGTTCGTCGTGACGAGGCGCGACGCGAGCCGCGGATCGCCCGTCTTGACGAGCTGCCGCGCGATCTCGATCTGCTCGTCCGACGTCAGCACCGGGTGCCTACCCAGCTCGCGCAGGTAGGCTGCCAGGGCGCTCTCGCTCGTGTCCGCCGCGAGAGCCGTCTTGGAGACCCTCGGGAGAACCCGAGCGCCGCGCTCACTCTGAGTGTTTGTCGTGTTCACGGGCGTTGGACGGCGCGACCACGCTCCGTGTTACGGCCCCTCGTTGCCGGGGCGCCGCCGCTACGCCGCCGCGCGCGGCACGACCGCCCGCGCCACGCCCGCGGCGAGCAAGAGCGCGCCAAACGCCGCGACGACCGCCGCGCCCGTCGGGAAGTCCCACGTCCACGACGCCCAGATGCCGAGCGCGCTCGCCGCCGTCGCGACTCCCCAGCCGGCGAAGAGCCGCTTGGGGATGCTCTTCGAGAAGAGCCGCGTGATGACCGCCGGCACGATGAGGAACGAGAACACGAGCAAGATCCCCGCGAACTGCACGCTGATCGTGATGACGATGCCGAAGAGCAGATAGAAGAGCAGGTCCCAGAGCTCGACGTACTTGCTCTCCTTCTCCGCCTCGTCGGGCGTCCACGAGATGCTGATGAAGCGGCGCCTGAACACCGCCTGCAGGACCCCGAGCACGACGTACACCGCCGCCGTCTGCCAGACGTTCGTCCACGTCGTGTTGAGCAGCGAGCCGACGAGGATGTCCTTGATGTGCTCCGCCCCGTGCGGCGAGTGGCTGACGACGAGCACGGTCACCGCGCTCGCCACCGCGTAGACGATTCCGACGATCGCCTCCTGCGAGACGTACTTCCGCGCGCGCCGCGTGAACGCGAAGATCGCGGCGCCGATCACCGCGAAGGCGAGCGCGGCGCCGTGCGCCTGCCAGCCGGGCTCCTCCTCCTCGACCCAGAGCGACGCGACCGTCGCGCCGAGCGCCGCGAGCTGCGCGAGCGAGAGGTCGACGAAGATCACCTCGCGCGCGAGCACGTGCATCCCGAGATAGACGTGGATGCTCGCGATCACGAGGCACATCGCGAGCGCCGGACCGAGGAAGATCAGCGCGTCCATCATGGGTGCGCCTGCCCCATGCCGGCGATGAAGTGCGAGACGAGATAGTCGATCAGCTGCTCGTAGGAGCCGATGCCCGCCGCTCCGCCGACCGAGGTCGGGAGCGCGAGCACGTGCGCGCCGGAGCGCCCCGCGACCATGTCGGAGGTCGAGCGGTTGTAGAAGCTCTCGTGGAAGATCACCGGTACGTGCTGCTCCCGAATCTGCCGGATCAGGTCCACGAGATGCGCCGGCGAAGGCGGGATTCCCGGCCGGTCCTCGAGATAGCCAATCGCGCTCAGCCCGAAGCGGTGAAAGAAGTAGTTGAACGTCGCGTGATAGGACGCGACCTTCGCGTTGCGATAAGGCGCCATCTGCGCGGTCCAGCGCACCATCGCGCGGTCGATCCGCTGCTCGAACGCGCGGTCGTTCGCGCGAAAGAGCGCCGCGTTCGTCGCGTCGAGCTGCGCCATGCGCTCGGCGATCGCGTGCGCTGCGAGCTTCACGTTCGCCGGGTCGAGCCAGAAGTGCGGATTGCCGAACGGGTGAATGTCGCCGCGCGAGCGATCGACGCCTCCAGTCGGCACGTCGATCGGATGGATGGCAGTCGCCGCCTCGAGGTAGCCGGGGCGACCGGGGTTGATCGCCGGATTTCGCGCGCCCTGCACGAGCGACGGCAGCCAGCCGACCTCGAGCTCGAGCCCGACGGCGACGACCAAGTCCGCGCGACTGAGCAACACCATGTAGCTCGGGCGCGCCTGCACGAAGTGCGGGTCCTGCGAGCCCTGACAGATGGTGTCGAGCTGCACGTGATCGCCGCCGATCGTGCGCACGAGATAGCCGAGGTCGGTCGTCGTCGTGACGACGCGAAGCTCGGCGAAGGCGGGTGACGCGCCGAGCCAGGTGGCGCCGAGCACGAGCACTGCGAAGAACGCTTTGCGAATCATGGGGTTCACTCCTTCGATCAATACGCGTGTGCGGGGTGTGGGCCGACCGAGAAGACCATCTGCGCGAAGACCTCGTGGACCGGCGGCGCGGCGCCGGACTCATCGGCTTCGATCGCGTACTGCAGGCGAATCGCCGAGAACTCGCTCGGGACGAACGCGGCGAGCGCCTCTGCGCGCCAGACGCGCCCCGCGTCCCCCGCGGGGAGCCCGAGCAGCGCGCCGCGGACTTGAATCCACCACTGCTGCCCGAACTGCAGGCGCATCGCCGTGTACGCGCCGCCCGTCGTTCGGTCGCTCGGCGCCTCGCCGCGCTGCACCCAGAGGTACTCGGTCGTCCAGTCGAAGCCGAAGTAGCGCTCCGACTCGAGCGGCCGCCACTTGAGCGTGACGTCCCCGGCGACGACGTTCGTGAAGCCTCCGAAGCCGTTGCGACCGCCCAGGTAGCTCACGCCGAGCTCGAGGGTCGTCGGCTCGCCGAGGTCGAACAGCGTCTTCAGGTGCCCGACGTACGCGAGGTCGCGGTCGCTGCGTCGGTCGGGGACGCTCTCGTTGGCGACGGTGAGCGGGTCGTCCGGGATGCTGCCCTCGAGCAGCGACCACTCGCCGGCGAAGACCTGCGCGTTGAGCTCCGCGTAGAACGGCAGCGGCAACAGCAGATCGGCCGACACGCCGGGGCTGCGCAGCCCCTCCGGCCCGAGCAGCGCGCGCCACGGCAGCGGCGCGGTGATGAACGGGAAGGCGTGCGTGTGCAGGATGTTGTGTCGGCCGAGGTTCGCCGCGAACTGCCCGGCGCGGAGCGTCAAGCGTGGGAGCTCGAGCGTCGTGATGAACGCCTCCTCGACGGCGATTCCCTCCGTGTTTCCGGTGATGCTGACGTCGGCGCGGAAGAACGGATCGACGATGGCGCTCGCGCGGATCTCGACCTCCTGCACGTCGATCCCGGAGCGCAGATCATCCGGCGCGCCGCCGACCGTCCCGTCCGCGCGGGAGCTGAAGCCACCGACGAGCGTGCCCGCAGCGCTGATCGCGGGGTTCATCAGGTTGCTCAAGCCGCGCGAAGAACCCGTCGCTCCGCTCGACTCGCTCGCCGGCGGAGGACTGTCCGCGCCGCCCCCCTCGGCCGCTTGGGCCTCCTGCATCGCGGCCATCTCGGCGGCGATCTCGGCCTCTTCCGCGCTGGTGTCCGCCGGCGCTCCCGCAGCCGCATCCGCCCCGTCTTCAGGCTGCGTCGCCGGCGCTACGCCTGCGTCGACCCCCGCGTCGGCCACCACAGGCCCCGCGTCCTGCGCGCGGACCCGCCCGCTCGTGAGCAGCACCGCAGCACACACGCCTCCCAGCCAAACCAGCGAAACCAGCGAAACCAGCGAAACCAATCGACCGCCTCGATGCTCCATCGATACCCTCGCTCACAGCCGCGCCGCGCGCGCCAACAGCGCGCGACGGGCCAATCCTCGTCACCCATGCCTGGTCGGCCGAACCCGCATGTGCGAGCCCAGCCGACGTTTGACGTTCACTCCCCGCAGGGAGCGCGTCAGGCGGGAGGAGAGGTCTTGGGCGCGAAGTGCAAGACGCCCGCGCCGGGCGCGAGGTTCACGGAGACAGGCGCGGGGACGCTCTCGACGAGCGCCGACGCCTGCACGACGACGGCGAGCGCGGGCGCGAGCGCCAACCTGCTCGAGCGGTCCACCGCGAGCTCGCAGTGGTTGTGCGCGTCGATCGCCGGCTCGTCGTGAGCGGTGCCGAGCGAGTCGACGTCCTGCGAGTGCGCGCAGGGAGCCGAAGGGCGGGCGCTCCGAGGGGCGTCGACGGCCTCCCCGTCGAGCGAGCAGAACGCGTGCTGGACGAGCACCATGTGGGCGGTCGTCACGAGCTGCGCCACGACGCAGAGCGCGACGAACGCTCCGGTCAGAGCGCGCCGAGCTGCCGACCTCTCACACGCTCCGAGCACCGGCTCCCACTGCCACGAGCCTCGTCCGGCCGCAAGCGCGCGGGTCGGGGCGAGGCAACGACGACGGCAACCGGGCGAGGAGGCCCTTCAGGGCTCTTCTTCGCGGCCCAGCGGCGCCGCCTCGACGGCGACCACCGGCCCCAGCGGCGCCTCCTGCAGGCGGTCGGGGCGGTCGGCGCGCTTCCGAATCGCGTTGAGGATGCGCGTCACGATCTTGAACTCGCGCAGCACCTCGCGCGCTCGGTCACGCGCTTCGTTCGGATCCTTCGTCGTGGCGCTGACCGAAAGGGTCACCTCGCGCAGCAGGCCTGTGAGTTCGTGATGAAACGCATCGAGTTCGTCTTGTGAGGTGAAGAGGATCGTTCGGGACTCAGGCTCGTATTTCACGCTCCGGAGGTTCCACCTTCGACCTCCCGACGTCGAGCCGAGCAGGGTCGATTGCGGCGGCCCGGGGCTACCGTCGGGCGCCCCCGGCGCCTTCGCCCGCTCCCTCGAAATTGCCCCGCGCGCGCTAGAAATCATGCACTATTGACGCCGCTCAACCCAGGCAGGCATAGTTCGCGCGAAGGTGGTGGCCCTGCCGCTGCATCTGTGCGCGGTCCGGTCGTGCGTGGTCAAAAGGAGTCTCGCTCACATGGTTCTCCATCCGCTGATCGTCAGTATCGTGCTGGCACTCCTCGCCAGCGCCGGGTTGGCCGGAGCCGTGCTCCGCGACCCCGTCGTCGCCAGCGTGCTGGTCGCCCTCGCGGTGCTGGTCGCGCTCTCCGTGCGCGTCGGCAAGCAGTGGCAGAAGGCCGTCGTCCTGCGCCTCGGGAAGTTCCACGGGCTCAAGGGCCCGGGCATGTTCTTCGTGCTGCCGCTCTTCGACACCATCACGATGTGGGTCGACCTCCGCACCGTCGCGACGCCGTTCAACGCGGAGCAGACGCTGACGAAGGACACCGTGCCGATGGACGTCGACGCCGTGCTCTTCTGGCGCGTCGTCGACCCGGCCAAGGCTGCCCTCGAGCTCGAGTACTACCGCGACGCGATCTTCTGGGCTGCCCAGACCGCGCTCCGTGAGGTCATCGGCAAGACGGACCTCGCCGAGATGCTCTCGGGCCGCGACAAGGTCGACGACCTCCTCCGCGGGATCATCGACGGTCGGACCGAGCCGTGGGGCATCCAGGTCGTGGCCGTCGAGATCCGCGACGTGAAGATCCCCCAGGGCTTGCAGGACGCGATGTCCATGCAGGCGCAGGCGGACAAGGAAGGCCAGGCGCGTATCATCCTGGCGCACTCCGAGCAGAAGATCGCAGAGATGTTCGCCGAGTCTTCACAGTCCTATGTGAACAACCCGACGGCCCTGCACCTCCGCGCGATGAACGTCCTGCTCGAGGGTATGCGGCACAACG
This sequence comes from uncultured Sandaracinus sp., assembly GCA_903896985.1. Taxonomy (GTDB): domain Bacteria; phylum Myxococcota_A; class Polyangia; order Polyangiales; family JADJQN01; genus CAIUAC01. The sequence goes on along the minus strand of CAIUAC010000154.1, from coordinate 1,812 downwards.
CGACCGTCGTCGTCGTGCCGTCCTCGGTGGTCGATATGATGGGCAACTCGGGCGCAGAGCTGCTGCGCAAAGTGGTGCCCAACAAGGGCACCCTCTGAGTTGAACCAGCCCTGTTCGGTCTCGCGGCGGAGAGTTCAAGCTGCCGCGAGCTTCGTCATGGGCTGTTTCTGACGGCTGAGTGCGACCCAGTGGAAGTAGACGAAACGAGCCGGAACGTGGCGCATGGATCCGTCTGAGCTCCTGCATTTCCTGATCGACACGACGCGCTCCGCTGCTCGCGGCGGCCGCGCTTTCTATTCGGTCATGGCGGTGCTCGGCGCGATCATGGCCGCGGCCGGCTTCGCGTACTCGCAGCAGATGCTCCACGGCCTCTCCGTCACGGGGATGTCGGACCACGTCAGCTGGGGCCTCTACATCTCGAACTTCACGTTCCTCGTCGGCGTCGCCGCCGCGGCCGTGATGCTCGTGCTGCCGACGTACGTCATGCACGACGTCGACCTGCGCAACGCCGTCCTGATCGGCGAAGGCGTGGCGGTCGGCGCGCTCGTGATGTGCCTCTGCTTCGTGACGGTCGACATGGGCGGGCCGCAGCGGTTCTGGCACCTGATGCCCGGCATCGGCCGCCCCAACTGGCCCGTGTCGCTGCTGATGTGGGACGTCATCGTCCTCAACGGCTACCTCGCGCTCAACACGCTGATCCCGTTCTACTTGCTCTTCAGCAAGTACATGAACCGCAAGCCGCACCCGGCGTACAAGTTCTTCGCGATCCTCTCGGTGTTTTGGGCCGTCTCCATCCACCTGACGACGGCGTTCCTCTACGCCTCGCAGCCGGCGCGCCCCTTCTGGCACACGGCGCTGCTCGGTCCGCGCTTCCTCGCCTCCGCGTTCTGCGCGGGCACCGCCCTCATCATGCTCGTCCTGTGGTTCATCAAGACCAACACGGCGTACGTGATCAAGGACGAGACGTTCCGGAAGCTCGCGCTCATCGTCACGGTCGCGGCTCAGATCAACCTGATCATGCTCGCCTCCGAGCTGTTCGTGGAGTTCTACCACCCGACCCAGCACACCGGGAGCGCGTTCTACCTCTGGTTCGGCCTCCACGGCCACGCGCCGCTCGTGCCGTGGATCTGGCCGGCGATCGGGGCGAACGTCATCGTGACGGTGCTGATGTCGGTCAACACCTACCGGAAGAACATCGCGCGCGTTCTACCGCTCTGCGTGGTGCTCTTCGTCGCCGTCTGGGTCGAGAAGGGCATGGGCATGATCGTGCCCGGCTTCACGCCGTCGCCGCTCGGCGAGGTCGTCGAGTACCACCCGACCTGGGTGGAGGTCACCGTCACGCTCGGCGTCTGGGCGTTGGGCATCTCGATCATCATCGTCTTGGTGCGCGTCGCCATCTCGATCGAGCTAGGGATGCTCACCCACAAGAACCGCGAGGGCTTCTCCCATCAGCCGTTCTACACGCCGCGCGCCCAGGCAGCCCGGCCCACGATGCACCAGCCGCGCCCCCAGGCCGAAAGCCTCGGCAAGCAGCACGTTCCGCACGCCTCGCCCGACCAGCAGCCCGCCTACGAGCCTCGCAACGGTCCTCAGGGCCCGAAGAAGAAGATCTAGCCGCGCGGGTCGGCGGTCTCTGGAGCGTTCGTACGCGAGCGCTCCAGAGCGGGCCGAGAGTCGAAGCGATGGCCGCCGAACGCGCGGCCGCCTACCCGCCAATCGATGCGATGGCCGCCGAACGCGCGGCCGCCTACCCGCCAATCGATGCGATGGCCGCCGAACGCGCGGCCGCCTACCCGCCAATCGATGCGATGG
>CAIUAC010000153.1 GCA_903896985.1 uncultured Sandaracinus sp. | reverse complement strand
CGGAAGGTCAGCCCCATCTCCTCCGCGAGCGCGCGGACGAGCTGAGTCTCCTCGACGACGCGGGTCGCCAAGAGCACGTCGGTGAGCTTCGAGCTCTTCTCGCGCGCGACGTTCAGCGCCTGCTCGAGCCCTTCGGGCGTGAGCGCACCGCGACGCACCAGAATCTCACCGACGTACCGCTGCTCCATGGGACTCCCTAACACTCGAGCTGCGTCCTCTCGCTCACTGCGCCGCCTCGCTCACTGCGCCTGCATGTCCCCGGGGTTGTCGAGCTGCGGGGTGCCTATGGGCTCCTGCGGGATCACCGCGGTCGTCCCGTCCGGCGAGATCACCGTGTCCCCCGCCGAGGCTCCAGGCTCCATGGGCACCGAGCCTATCGCTGGTCGCACCGTGTGCTCGGGCGGTGGACGCGCCGCGGACTCCTCTGCGAGCCGTCGCTCGACGTCGATCGAGTCGACCTCGTTGAGCATCTCGCTGACGAGCCCGCGCGTGCGTGAGTAGTCGACCGGCGGCTCGTAGTCCTGGTCGCCGAAGACGAAGTAGCGGTCGATGAACTCCTGCCGCTCGCGCATCTTGCGCTCGAAGATCGCGCGCAGATCCCCCTGATTCCGGATGATGTACGGGGTCAGGAAGAGCAGCAGATTGGTCTTCTTCGTCTCGCGCGTCGTGCTGCGGAAGAGCACGCCGATCAGCGGGATATCCCCGAGGATCGGCACCTTCGTCTCGGAGGTGTTGATCGTGTCGCGCATCAAGCCGCCGATGACGACCGTCTGCTGGTCGCGGACGACGACCTGCGTCTTGGCGTTGCGCTTGGTGATCGAGAGGACCTGCGCGGTGCCCTCGACCGCGCCGCGCTCGCTGATCTCCTCGTTGATCTCGAGGCGAATCTCGTCCGCCTCGTTGATGTGCGGAGTCAGCGTGATCTTCGTGCCGACGTCCTGCCGGGGCGAGGTGCCGCCCATGCCGCTGAGACCGCTGAGGCCGCCGAGGCCGCTCAGCGCGCTCAGCGCGGACGAGCTCTGCCCGGCGGCGCCCGCGAGCCCGGCGAGGCCGCTCAGCGCGCTCGACTGCTGCAGCGCGACGTTCTCGCCGACGCTGATCTCGGCCTCCTCGTTGTCCATCGCGATGAGGTGCGGCGTCGACAGCACGTTCGCGTCGCCGCTGTTGGCGATGGCGTTGAGCACGACGCCGAACGCGGGGATCGAGAGGCCGATGCCCTGCAGCTGCTCGGCGGGGATCTGCGGGCCGCGCACGCCGAGCGCGAGCCCGGTGAGGGAGTCCGCGCTGACCGTGCTGATCGAGGTGCCGGCGTTGAAGCCGAAGATCGAGAGCGCGTCGCTCGTCGGGAAGCCCGGCACGCCGCCGTGGAAGCTCAGCCCGAGCTTCGAGGAGCGGCTGACGGATAGCTCCATGATCACGGCCTCGATGAAGACCTGCCGGCGCGAGACGTCGAGGCGGCTGATCACGCTGCGCAGGGACGCGTAGTCGTGCATCGACGAGGTGATGACGAGCGAGTTCGTCGGCTTGTGCGCGGTGATGCGCACCTGCCCCTCGAACGGGCTCCCGCCGCCCGCCGCGGGACGACCTGCGGCCCCCGCCGGTGCGCCGCCTGCGCCGCCTCCGCCGCCGACGATGCTCGTCAGGGTCGTCGCGATGTCCTCCGCGTCGCCGTGCTGGATGTACTCGACGTGGATGCGCCCCTCGCCCTCGAGGGCGACGTCGAGCGCGCGGATCATCTCGAGGATGCGGACGTAGGCGCGCTCGGTCGCGATGATGATCAGCGAGTTCGTGCGCTCGTCGGCGATGATCTTCGTGATGCGCATCTCGCCCGAGTGCGAGCCCACGGTCGAGGGACCGGCCGGCGCGACGCTGCCCGGCGCAGCGCGCGGCGCAGGGGCCCCCGCGGCGCCCGCCGTCGTCGGCGGGAAGATCTCGTTGAGTCGGTCAGCAAGCTCGGTCGCGTTCGCGTAGTGGACCGGCTCGATCCAGACCTGCTCGCCGCCGCGCGGCACGTCGATGGCCTCGACGATCCGGAGCATGCGCCGGATGTTCGAGCCCATATCCGTCATGATGATCGTGTTCGTCGGGGCGTACGCCGTGACGTTGCCCTCGCGCGACTTGAAGCGCGCGAGCAGCGTCGCGACGTCCTCCGCGCTGACGTTCTCGATGCGGTGCATCCGCGTGACGTAGCGGTCGTCCCCCGGCGAGGCCTCGCCGGCGCCATAGAGCGGCGTCGGGAGGTTCTCGATGCCCGTCGTCTCGACGATCTTCAGGTAGCGGCCCGCGGGCACGACGGTCATGCCGTTGAGCTCGAGGATCGAGAGGAACGCCTGATACGCCTCCGCCGCGCTGACCTTGGTCGGGGCGTAGACGCTCGCCTTGATGCTGCGGACCTTGCCCGGGAGGATGAAGCGCTTGCCCGTGATGCTCGAGATCAGGCGCACGAGGTCGGGGAGGTCGGCGTCCTCGAGGTTGAACGTGACGCGCGCGCCCGGCGGGACGGGCTCGTAGTCGATGCCCGTGACGAACGGCTGCACGGGCGCGGACGGACCGCCGCCCGGCTGGCCGCCGGGGCCCTGCGGGGAGGGCAGGTTCTGCAGCGGCAGCCCCTGGCGGATGCGCGGCCCCATGACGTCGATGCGCGGATGCTCCTGGGGCATCGGCGGGTCCTGCGCGCTCGCGACTCCGAGTCCGGCGGCCATCACGGCGGCAGACACGACGAGCAGAGGGAGGGCGTGTTGGATCTTCACTCGGGGCTCACTTGCGCGGCTGCGCTCACGGGCGCGACGGCGCTCACTGGATGTTGAAATTCACGCTGGTCGGCTGTCCGCGGCGGACGACCGAGAGCGTGAGGTGATCGGACTCGCGCAGGCGCGCGTAGGCCTCGAGCGCCTTGTCCGGGCTGGTCATGTCGAAGCCGTTGATGGTCCGCAGCACGTCGCCGTTCTGCATCCCGAGGCGGCCGAGCAGGCTGTTCCGGCGAATGCCATACATCTTCACGCCGACGACGCGGCCGTTCTCTTCTTGCGGCACCACGCGGGCGGTGCGCATCAGCTCGGCTTGGTTGTCGAGGATGCGGTTCACGAGCCCGCGCTGGATGCGGTACTCGGTCTCGCTGACCTTCGTGATGCCGGCGTCGAGGTCGGCCGCCGGGATGCCGCCGGCGGTGTCGGCGGGCCCCGCGGGCTCGATCGCCGCGACCGCCGCGATCGGCGCCTGAGCGGGCGCGCCGGGGACGGGCGGCGGCGCGAACATCGTCAGGCTGCAGCGCGCCGCGCCTTGCAACATGTAGACGCTGCTCGCGCCGATGGCGTCGACCGTGCGGCCATCGACCGGCATCCCCAGGCGATAGAGCAGCACCTTGCCGGCGACGTTCGTGATGGCCGCGAAGGAGCTCGCGGGGCGCTGCGGCGAGTAGAACGCGCCGACGAGGCGGATCGCGCCGTCACACGGGGGCGGCACGGCGTTCGGGTCGAGCGGCGGCGGTGCGGCGGCCTCGGCGGCGGCGGCGGCGGCGGCGAGCTCTTCGGGCGTGGGCGGCCGGACGCGCGTGCCGTCCTGCGCGCCGCTCTGCGAGTCGAAGATGTTCCGCCGCAGGATCGTGGTCGGGTCCTTGCGCTGCCCCGCCCCGCGCACGCCCGCGCCGAGCGGTCGGTCGTTGCCTCCGCCGAGCGCGATGCCCGCGGGCGCCGGCGCGCGGCCCGCCGCGAGGGGCAGGAGCGCCCCGGCGACGAGGCGCGTGAGCCCGGAGGCGAAGAACAGCGAGACCAGGCCGAGCGTCACGAGGACGACGACCACGGTCACACGGCGTTGCTTGCCATCGATGCCCACATTGCCTCCCTTAGCAGGGCGCGTGCCTAGCGCAGAAACTGCGAAGAAGAAAGGAGATCCCGGTGGTTTTGGGGGCGGCCCCGGCGTCGGTCCGGGGTGCGCTCGGGCCAGGCTCGACAAGCTGGCAGGGACCGACCGAGGTTGGGGCCCGGCGCTGACAAACTGGCACGCGGAAAATCTGGACTCGGCGGCGGGTCCCCGCGGCTACGCGCCCGGCTCCGGGGTGGGCTTCGGCGGGGCGGGCAGGGCGCGGAGGCTCGGCACCTCGCCCGCGTCCGGCTCCGGCTCGTCGCGGTCGGCGCCGAGCTTCCTATAGATGGTGCGCGCCGAGATGCCGAGGAGCTGCGCGGCGAGCTGCTTGTCGCCCTTGGTGTGGTCGAGCGTCGCGCGGATGACGCGCTGCTCGATCTCGTCGAGCGGCGTGCCGAGCGAGAAGGTCAGGTCCTGCCCGTGGTGCTCCGCCTCGGCGATCGGGCGCGGCAGGTCGTCCTGGGAGATCGTCGAGGACTTCGAGAGCACGACCGCGCGCTGCACGGCGTTCTCGAGCTCGCGGACGTTGCCGGGCCAGTCGTAGGCCATCAGCCGCTCGAGCGCGTCCCGCCCGAGCGCGAGGCGCGCCTTGCCGTCCTTGCGGCAGTAGACGTCGAGGAAGTGATCGACGAGGAGCGGGATGTCGTCGCGCCGGTCGCGGAGCGGCGGGCTCGTGATCGCGATGACGTTGAGGCGGTAGTAGAGGTCCTCGCGGAAGCGCCCCGCGGCGACCTCCGCGCCGAGGTCGCGGTTGGTCGCGGCGATCAGGCGAAAGTCTGCGCGCGTCGTCTTGCCGCCGAGCGGCTCGTACTCGCCCTCTTGCAGCACGCGCAGGAGCTTCACCTGGACCGCCGGCGCGAGCTCGCCGATCTCGTCGAGGAACAGCGTGCCGCCCGACGCCTGCGCGATGCGGCCCTCGCGCTTGGCGATGGCGCCCGTGAAGCTGCCCTTCTCGTGCCCAAAGAGCTCGCTCTCGAGGATCGTCTCGGGCAGCGCCGCGAGGTTCACGCCGACGAACGGCCCGCGCCGCCCGCTCTTCTCGTGGATGTGCCGCGCGAGCAGCTCCTTGCCGGTGCCGCTCTCGCCGAGCACGAGCACCGGAAAGCCCGGCGCATAGCAGCGTGACACAGATGAGAAGAAGGCGGCTGAGCATGTTTTTCATGATGTTTTTCATTTGATTTCTCCTAATATACTT
>CAIUAC010000152.1 GCA_903896985.1 uncultured Sandaracinus sp. | reverse complement strand
CGAGCGGCGACCAGCGGCTCAGCCCAGAGCCCCGCCTCCTCGGCCCGCCGCGCGTGCAGCGCGAGCTCGAGCAGGAAGAACTCCTCGTACGCGAGGCGCGCATGGCAGGGCGTGCGTCCGTCGTTCCACGCCGCGAGCGCGGCATCGTCGAGGTCCGCGGGCGGGTCGTGCAGCGCCCGCAGCGCGTCGACCAGCTCGGGCAGCCCTTCGCTGCGCCGGATCTCCGCCGGCACCGCCTCAGGATAGCCGTCGGCGATGCGCTCCACGGCCGCCCGCGCCGAGCGCGCGACGAGCTTCGGCGCGACGCCTGGCAGATCTGGATAGCGCGGGAGCACGCCGACGTGCACGTCCTCCTCGCCGTCGAGCCGCAGCGCGTCCGGGTGCGACATCGAGAGCACGCCGCGGAATTCGTCGACCAGCCCCGCGACGCGAAACCGCGCGCCGCGCACGAAGCGCTGCGAGAGCCCGTACGGCGCCTGAAACCAGATGCAGCGCAGCATCCCCGTGCGCCCGCCGCGCTCCTCCTCCGTCGCCTCGAACGTCACCTCGACGAAGCGCCGCCTGCCGCCCCCCGCGCGCGTCGCGGCGACGACCCCGACGACGACCTGCCGAGCGCCCGCCTGGAGCTCGCCGAACGGCGTCGTCTTGCGCTCGTCCTCGTACCTGCGCGGCAAGAGCAGCGCGAGCTCGCCCACGGTGTCGATCCCGCGCCGCCGAAGCGCCTCCCCTGCGCGCTGCCCGATGCCCGAGAGCGACTCCACCGGACGGTCGAGCGCGTCGAGCGTGCCCGCTCCGTCCGCCGCGATCGCCTGAGCCTGCTTGCGCTGCCGCGCCGCATCGCGTCGCGCATCCTGAGGCGAACGTCCGCGCTTGTTGGGGGTAGCGGCGCCCGCCTCGTCAGTCGCGGGCACTCCTCCTGCCACGGCGACGGGTGCGCTCTGCACGTTCGCCTGCGAGAGCATGCGCAGCGACGCAGCGGCGGCGACGAGCACCGCCTCCGGCGTGCGCGCCTTGGCGAGCCGCTGCGCTGCTGCCGCCAACGTCGGCGCCGCCTCTCCGAGCGTCGTCAGATCCTCGACGCAACGCCGCACGCTCTCGGGCGTGGCGCTCGACGGCTCCGCGACGAAGCTCGAGAGCGCGCGCAGCACCCGATCCGCGGTCTCGCTCATGGCTCGCGCCGCGAGCTCAGGACCAGCGAATCTCGAGGACCTCGTACGCCTTGACGCCGCCCGGGGCGCGCACCTGCACTTCGTCGCCGACCTCGCGGCCGATCATCGCGCGGGCGACGGGCGACGTCACGGAGATCGTGCCGCGCTCGACGCTGGCTTCCTCGGGTCCGACGAGCCGGTACTCGATGACCTTGCCGGTCGCGGCCTCCTCGAGCTTCACGAACGCACCGAACTTGATCTTGGTTCCGCCGAGTATGGACACGTCAATCACCTCTGCTCGCGCGAGCTTGTCTTCGATGTCCAAGATGCGGCCTTCGATGAAGCCCTGCTTGTCCTTGGCCGCGTGATACTCGGCGTTCTCCTTGAGATCGCCGTGCTCCCGGGCAACGCCGATCTCGTGCGAGATCCGCGGGCGCTCGATGTCCTTGAGGTGCCGCAACTCCTCTTTCAGCTGCGTGTGTCCTTGCGGCGTCATCGGCACCTTGTCCATGGCGGGGCTAGGTACACCGCTGCGCCTGCACGGGCAAGCGCGCACCCTCGCTCGAACGCGGCCTACGTCAGCGCTCGGGCGGGATGCTCTGCCGCTTCGACGCCGACTGTGCAGCGAGCTGCGCCGCCTGCTGCGTGAGCACGGCGCCGTGATACTCCTGCAGCGACAGCAGCTCGAGCGCGCTCTCGCGCCGTGACTCGATGGCGCCGACGGCCGCCGCGGCCGCCGCGATCGTCGTGAAATACGGCACGCCCGAGACCAGCGTCTGCCGTCGCAGCGAGAAGCTGTCGCGGATCGACTGCGCCCCCGACGAGGAGTTCACGACCATCGCGACCTCGCCGTTGCGGATGCGGTCGACGATGTTCGGGCGGCCCTCCGTCACCTTGAGCACGTGCTCTGCGACGACGCCGGCGCGCACGAACGCCGCCGCCGTGCCGCCCGTCGCGCACACCGCGAAGCCAAGCTCCGTGAGCCGCAGCGCGATCTCGCAAGCGGCCGACTTGTCGTCGTCGCGCACGCTGACGAAGACGAGCCCGGCGTCCGGCAGCCGCGCGCCACCCGCGAGCTGTGCCTTGAGGAACGCCTGCGGGAAGCTCGACGAGATCCCCATCACCTCGCCGGTCGAGCGCATCTCGGGGCCGAGGATCGTGTCCACTCCGGGGAACTTCGCGAACGGGAAGACCGACTCCTTCACGGCGATGTGATGGGTGACGATCTCCTTCGTGAACCCCTGCTCGACGAGCGAAACTCCGGCCATCGCCTTCGCGGCGACCTTCGCGAGCGCGACGCCGATCGCCTTGGAAACGAAGGGGATCGTGCGCGACGCGCGCGGGTTCACCTCGATGACGTACACCGCGCTCCCGCGCACGGCGTACTGCACGTTCATCAAGCCGACGACGCCGAGCTCGAGCGCGAGCGCGCGCGTCGCCGAGCGAATCGAGCCCTGCACCTCGGGGGGCAGCGCGTGGGCCGGCAGCACGCTCGACGAGTCGCCGCTGTGAATCCCGGCCTCCTCGATGTGCTGCATCACGCCGCCGATGACGACCGTCTTGCCGTCGGCGACGCAGTCGACGTCGACCTCGATCGCGTCCTTCAGGAACTCGTCGACGAGGATGGTGCGCGACTCCGCGTCCTCCACCGCCTCGAAGGCCTGCGTCATGTAGCGCGCGAGATCCGTGCGCGAGTGCACGACCTCCATCGCGCGACCGCCGAGCACGTAGCTCGGGCGCACGACGACGGGATAGCCGATCTTATCGGCGATCTCGAACGCCTCACCGACCCCGCGCGCGATCGCGCCCCGCGGCCTGCGCAGGCGCAGCGTCTGCAGGATCGCGTCGAACTTCTCGCGGTCTTCGGCGCGGTCGATGGCCTCTGCGCTCGTGCCGAGGATCGGCACGCCGGCGCGCGCGAGCGCCATCGCGAGCT
>CAIUAC010000151.1 GCA_903896985.1 uncultured Sandaracinus sp. | reverse complement strand
TTCTCCTCGAGCACCTGCGCGAGCGCGGCGCCCTGGATGAACTCCATGACGATGTAGAGCGTGCCGTCGTCGAACTTGCCGAAGTCGTAGAACTGAATCGTGTTCGGGTGCGAGAGCTCGATGACCGTCTCGCACTCACGATAGAAGCGCGCGACCAGCTGCGGGTCGCCGCTCAGCTCTTGGTGCAGCGTCTTGATCGCGACCTTGCGCGTCGCCCCGCCCATCTTCTGTTCGGCGAGGTAGACGCGGCCCATGCCGCCCTCACCGAGCATCTTCACGATGCGATAGCGCTCTGCGACGATCTTGCCGACGAGCTTGTCCTCGTTGTCGTCGGCGACCTGCTCGACCATCGCGCCGCAGTTCAGGCAGAACTTCGAGCCGTCTTGGAGGGCGGCGTGGCACTTCTGACAGGTTGCGTTGGCCATGGTCTGGGTGAGCCTTCGACGCACGAGCCGTCAGAAAAATCCTCGGGACGAGTCTAACTGTCGCGTCGTAAACGTCAAAGCCGTGCGCCGAGCCGCCCCGGGAGCGGTCCGCGATTGCCGCCCCCGGCCATCCGTGGAACCTTCTACCGCTACTCCACTATGAAGCACGACCTTCTCTTTTCGAATCGTTCTGACCTCCTCCGCCTCTCGCTGCTTGGCTCTGCGCTCCTCTCGCTCGCGGCGTGCGGCGACGACGCTGTCAGCCCGCCAACTCCCGCCGCGACGGCGCCGGAGTACGCCCTCACCGCGGGTCCGATGGCCCTCGGTGCGATCCCGTGGCCCGACGATCTGTACCGGAACGCGGACGGGCACATCGACGTCGCGTCGGTGCCGGGGCAGGGCGGGCGAGGCGACCCCGACTTCCTCGAGTCGCTGCGCACATCTCTCCTCGAGCTCGATGGCTTCGGGCAGGTGACGCCCTCGTATTTCCACATGACCGGCCCGATCGATCCGGCTTCACTGCCGAGCACGACGGCGCAGTCTACGACGGAGACGGCGAGCGCCTTCCTCATCGACATCGACCCTGCGTCGGACGCGCCGCTCTCGCGCGTGCCGGTCGAGGCCCACTGGCTGCCCGCCCGGCAGCTGCTCGCGCTCCGGCCGGCGGACGGCCATCCGCTGCGGGAGGGCGGCGTGTATGCGGCGGTCGTCACCACCTCGGTGCTGACGGCCGACGGCCTTCCCCTCGCGCCGACCTCGCAGTTCGCGGCCATCCGCGATGCGCTGTCGCGCCCGAGCGACGCCACCGAAGGCGCTGCGTGGAACGAATACGCGCCCGTGCTCGCGACGCTGGAGTCGACGGGCCTGCCGCGCGCGCGCATCGCCGGGCTGGCCGTCTTTCACGTCCAGACGATCACCGATGATCTCAGCGACGCGCGTGCGGTCGTGCGCGCCACGGTGTCCCCGCTCGCGGTGGTGAGCGATGCCGTGGTCGGACTGCCCGCGCTCGACGCGCGCCTCGGCGTGCCCTCCGAGCCGGTCGCGGGGCTCGATGTGCCGGGCGGAGTGCTGCACTCGCACGTGCGCGCGATGCTCAGCGGCACGATCCCCTCGCCGAGCTTCAGCTCGCCGTCAGCCGGGCACCACGGGCGCTTCCTGCGGGACGCGTCCGGCGCGCTCGTCGTCAAGCGGACCGAGGACGTGCCCTTCACGCTCTTCGTCCCGGAGGCGACGGACCTCTCCGCGCTGCCGCTGATCGTCTTTCAGCACGGGCTCGGGGGCAATCGCGGCGATGCGCTCGCGATCGTCGACACCTGCGCCGAAGCTGGCTGGGCGGTCGCCTCGATCGACGCGCCCTACCACGGGTTGCGCGCGGCGGGCGCGTCGCCCGACTTCGAGAACACTTTCACGGGTGAGCCCGTGCCGGACGGCTTCGGCGACTCGGGCGGCGTCGGGGTCGTGCTCGACTTCACGGGCATCTCGGACGACGGCGGTGAGCTCGTCGCGTTCTCGCCGCTCTACTTCCGCGACTCGCTCCGGCAGGCGGTCGTCGACCTGATGTCGCTGACGCACACGCTCCGTAGCGGCGACCTGACGCAGGTCCGCGAGGCGGACGCGTCGCTGTCGACGCTGGGCTTCTCGGCGTCGCCGGTCGCGTTCGTCGGGGTGTCGCTCGGCGGCATCATCGGCACGACCTTCGTCGCCATGGAGCCGGACGTCGGCGCTGCGCTGCTCAACGTGACGGGCGGGAGCATCGTGCGCTTCGTCTCGACGAGCCCCGCGTACGCGACCTCGTACCTCCCGATCCTGCTGCAGCGCTTCGGCCTGCGGTCGGGCATCGCGACCGACCCGCACGATCCTGTCTACTTCTACCCAGAGGCGGCGGTGTGGCAGACGCTCTTCGATCGCGGCGACTCGATCGGCTACGCGGGCGCGCTCCGAGGGCGCAGCGTGGACGTGCTGATGCAGATGGCCTTCGACGACGAGAACGTCCACAACGTCGCGACCGAGTCGCTCGCGCGCGCGGCGCGGATTCCGATGCTCGAGGCGACGCCGCGCTACTCGGACGTCGCGATGGACGTGTTCCCGGCGCGCGGCAACGTGCTGCTCGGCGAGTCGGGCAGCGCGATGGCGACCCGCGGCTTGGTCGTGTTCGACCCCGCGACGCACGGGATGCTCTCCTGGCGCAGCGGCGAGGCGAACGTCGTGCACCCCGTCGCGCCCCCGTTCACCGACAACGGGCTGACCGTCGTCGTGGACAACCCGGTGGACGCCGCGCAGTGGCAGATGCTCCACTTCTTCGAGAGCTGGCGCTCCGGCACGGCCGAGATCGTCGCGCCTGTGCCGCCCGCGGCGCCGCTCGCTCCCTGACCGCCCAAGCGTCGTCGCGCTGGTCGGGATCGTCAGGTCTCGGGTCGAGGGAGCGGGCGTCCTGCGCGCTCCGCGAGACGCGCGCTCGCCAGGAACTCGTCCATGATGCCCGCGCAGGAGCCGCCTCGAAGTGTCGTCCATTTCCCACGCCGTCGCCGCGCTGAGCGAACGCCTCGGCGTCCTCGCGCGCTGGATCACGCTCGGCGCGGTCGTCGGCGTCTTCTGTGGCGCGGCGTCTGCGCTCTTTCTCTGGCTGCTCGCGCTCGCGACGGACTACCGCGCGGGGCACGAGGCCCTCGTCTACACGCTGCCGCTCGCCGGGCTCGCGATCGGCTTCGTCTACGAGCGCTTCGGCGCGTCGATCAAGGGCGGCAACAACCTCGTCATCGACACTCTGCACGACGAAGGGCCGCAGCTGCCGCTCCGTATGGCGCCGATGGTGCTCGTCGGCACGGTGCTGACTCACGTGTTCGGCGGCAGCGCCGGGCGCGAAGGGACCGCTGTGCAGATGGGCGCGAGCTTCGCCGATGGCCTCGCCCACTGGCTGAAGGTCACGCCCGCGATGCGGCGGCAGCTGCTCGCCGCGGGCGTCGCCGGCGGCTTCGGCTCGGTGTTCGGGACGCCCATCGCCGGGACGGTGTTCGGGCTCGAGTTCGTCGTGCTGGGGCGGCTCGAGTACGGCGCGCTCGTGCCCGCGCTCGTCGCCTCGGTCGTCGGGGACCTGACGACGCGGGCGCTCGGCATCGCGCACACGCACTATCCAGCGCCTCCACACTTGTCGCTGACCCCGCTGTTGCTAGGAAAGTGGGTCGTCTTCGCGTTCGCCGTCGCGCTCGTCGCCGCAGCGTTCATCGAGCTGACGCACTTCCTCAAGCGGCAGGGCGAGCTCCGCGTGCCGCGCCTGCCGGTGCGGATGTTCGTCGGCGGCGCGCTCGTCGTCGCGCTGTGGAAGCTGTTCGGCACGAGCGACTACCTCGGGCTCGGCGTGCCGACGATCGTGCGCGCGTTCGAGGACCCGACGCTCCCCGCCTACGCGTTCGCGGCGAAGCTGCTCTTCACCGCGGTGACGCTCGGCGCGGGCTTTCTCGGCGGGGAGGTCACGCCGCTCTTCTTCGTCGGCGCGGCGCTCGGCAGCGTGCTCGCTCAGTGGCTCGGGCTGCCGCTCGCGCTCGGGGCGGGCGTCGGCATGGCGGCGGTGTTCGCGGCGGCGTCCAACACGCCGCTCGCGCTCTCGCTGATGGCGGTGGAGTTGCTCGGCGCGGACGTGCTTCCGCACGTCGCCATCGTCTGCGTGCTCGCCTATCTGCTGACGGGACACCGCAGCATCTACCCCGCGCAGCGCGTGCTCCACGGCAAGAGCGGCGCCCGCCTCGCGCGCCCGACGGCGCTCCGCGACCTCCTGCGCAAGCCGCCGCCTGTATCGCCGCCCGCGCAGCCGCCGCCCGCGCAGCCGCCGCCTGAGTAGCGCCGCGCGCGGAACCCCCGCACTGCGTGTTATGGAACAGGGAACGAAATGCCTCCCTTCGCCCGACCCTCCGTGTCTTCCTTCGTTTTCCTGTTCATGACGCTCGCGCTCGGCGCCTGCGGCGATGACGACGCGAGCGCGCCGACGGACGCCGCGGCCCCCGTCGATCTCGCGACCATCGACGCGAACTTCGACGCCGGACCGCCGGTCGAGCCCCTGCGCGACTACGCCGTCGCCGGGCCGTACGCGGTCGGCAACCGCCGCATCACGATGGACGACGGGAGCGGCGCCCGCGCGCTGCCGGTCGAGCTCTGGTACCCCGCCGACGAGGCGGCGCGCGCGGAGGCCGCGCTCGGTCAGCCGATGGCGGCGTTCGAGACCGGCACCGCGCACGAGGCGCGCCTCGCGGAGCTAGTCACGGCGTCCGACTCCGCGTGCCTGCGCGCGACGACGGCCTCGGCCGCGGCGCCTGCCGCAGCGACGAGCGCCTCGCCCTGGCCCGTCGTGGTGTTCTCGCACTGCCACACCTGCACGCGCTTCGACGTCGCCGAGATCGCGGAGCGCCTCGCCTCGCACGGCATCGTCGTCGCCGCGCCGGACCACGAGGGCAACACGCTCTGGGATCTCGAGGCGGGCACGAGCGCCGACGTCGGCAACGCCTTCCTCGCGGTGCGCGTGAGCGATGTGCGGCGCGTGCTCGATCGCCTGCTCGACGGGACGGCCGCAGAGATCCCCGACGACCTCCGCGGCCACCTCGACGCGAGCCGCGCGGCGGTGATGGGGCACTCCTTCGGCGGCGTGACGACCGGCGCCGTCGCGACGGTGGACCCGCGCTTCGTCGCCGCGCTCTCGATCGCCGCTCCGATCTCCGCCCTCGGCGGCACGCGCCCGGCGGACCTGCACATTCCGTATCTGTTCCTGCTGGCGCGCGAGGACAACAGCATCACCGAGACCGGCAACGGGCTGATCCGCAACGACTACCGGCGGCTCGCGGGGCCCGCGTGGCTCGTCGAGGTCGAGGACGCTGGCCACTGGTCGTTCTCGGACATCGCCGGCCTCGGCGGCGACAACTTCCTCGCGGGCTGCGGCGCCGGGCTGCGGCAGACGGCGCCGCACGCCGCCTTCACCTACCTCGAGAATGCGCGCGCGCGCGGGCTCGCGGCGGACGTCGCGGCGGGCTTCTTCACGCTCTACCTGCTCGACGATCCGGGCGGCGCGACCTTCCTCGCGCGCCTCGCCGCTCCCGCGCACGTCTCGCATCGCTGATCGCGTCGTTCTGGCGGCGCGCCCGTCGAAGCAGGCAATCCGGTGTTCGAGTGCGCTGTGCTACAAACGAGCGCCGGT
>CAIUAC010000150.1 GCA_903896985.1 uncultured Sandaracinus sp. | reverse complement strand
CGGTTGAGGTCGATCGGCTCGCCGCGCCGGAGCGCCGCCGCCGCCGGGCTCTCGCGCAGCACCGCCGCAGGAGGCGGGCGCACGTGCGCGGGCTCGTGCGCGCGCGTCGAGAGCGACACGAGCGCGAGCAGCAGCGCGACGGCACCCGCGGCAGCTTGGGGAGCCGAGCGCAACGCCCGCTGTCTTGGAACGTTCACGCGCCGCTCATCGCCCGCGCGCGGCGGCGGTTGCGGCGGTGCTCTTGGCGACGCCTTCAGCGTCGGCTACGGCGACGCCTTCAGCGACGCCTACGGCGCCTTGCCGAGCCCGAAGCCGTCGTGGAGCACGCGCACCGCGAGCTCGTGGTACTTCGCCGCGATCACGCACGAGACCTTGATCTCGCTCGTCGAGATGGCCTCGATGTTGATGCCCTCGTTCGCGAGGAGGCGGAACATCCGCGACGCGATGCCCGCGTGGCTGCGCATCCCGAGCCCGACGATGCTGACCTTGGCGATGTCGTCGTCCGAGGTCACGCCCTTGGCGCCGATCTCGCGGGCGACCTGCTCGGCGATCTCGCGCGCCTTCTGGGCGTCCGTGCGGGGCACGGTGAACGTCAGATCCGTCGTGCGGTCGGCGGAGACGTTCTGGATGATCATGTCGACGGAGATGTTCGCCGCGGCGAGCGGCTCGAACATCCGGGCGACGATGCCGGGCTCGTCGGGGAGCTGCCGGACGGTGATCTTCGTCTCGTTCTTGTCGCTGGTCACGCCCGCGACGATCACGGCCTCGAAGGACTTGTCCTCGCCGACGACCCAGGTGCCTGGGACATCGCTGAAGCTCGACCGCACGTGCACCGGAACTCCGTACTTCATCGCGACCTCCACACTTCGAATCTGAAGAACCTTGGCGCCGAGGGACGCGAGCTCGAGCATCTCTTCGTAGCTGATGCGGTCGATCTTGCGGGCGCTCGGGCAGACGTTGGGGTCGGCCGTGTAGACGCCGTCGACGTCCGTGTAGATCTCGCAGGCGTCGGCCTTGATCGCGGCGGCGATGGCGACCGCGGTCGTGTCGGAGCCGCCGCGGCCGAGCGTCGTGATGCTGCCGTCGTCGTCGATGCCCTGGAAGCCCGCGATGACGGCGACGTGCCCCTGCTCGAGCGTCTTGCTCAGCTGGCTCGCGTCGATGGCCTTGATGCGCGCCTTGGTGAACGCGCTGTCGGTCAGGATGCGCACCTGATGGCCGAGCAGCGAGCGCGCCGGCACGCCGAGGTCGGCGAGCGCGATCGCGAGCAGCGCGCTCGTCACCTGCTCGCCCGTCGCCGCGAGCGCGTCGAGCTCACGCTCGAGCGGGCGACCCGCCATCGCGCGGCCCAAGCCGAGCAAGCGATTCGTCTCGCCGCTCATCGCGGAGACGACGACCGCGACCGAATGTCCCTCGGCGCGCGTCGCGGCGACTCGCTTGGCGACGGCGCGAATGCGCTCGGGGTTGGCGACGCTGGTGCCGCCGAATTTTTGGACGATCAGGCTCATCGGTCGCCGGGTGTGACGGAGGGGGGCGCGCCTGGCAAGCGGGCTGGCGGAGGCGCGGGGTCTGCGGGTTGGGGTTCGCGCTCGGCGGGCGGACGCTCGGCGGGCGGCGCGGGCGGCGCCTCGCCGAAGTCCTCGAGCAATTTGCGCTGCAGCTTGTCGAGGATCATTCGCTCGACGTAGCTCGGCATCGCGGGGATCTGCACGATCACTCGGACGCCTTCACGGCCCTCGACGCGCGCCGGGACGAGCTCGACCGAGCCCGGGTAGCGTCGTGCACCATCGACATACTCGAACGTGAAGTAACCAACGTCGGCGTCGCGATCGCCGAGAGGACACCCGAGGTCGATGCGAACGAGCCGCAGGCTCGTGTTCCAGACCTTGTCGCGCGGGTACGCGTAGTCGTTCGTAGTTCGCGCCGAGGCCGTAGCGACCGGGACGAGGAGCGAAGCCGCGACGAGGACCGTCGCGATCACGAGACGACGCAGCATGGGGCGGAGGCTAAGCGCGCGCCGATCGAGGGCCAAGTTTTCGGCGCGTCGCGCGCGTGAGCGGCTGGCTCGCCTTCCGAGCGAGGCGCCCTGCTCTGCCTACTTCGTCGACATCAGGTCGCCGAAGCGGATCTTCATCGCGTAGAGCGGCACGATGCCCGCGACGCAGATGAACAGCGCCTGCAGGCCGTACAGGAAGAAGATGTAGACGGCGCCCTGCGTCGCGACGATGTCTTCGGGGAAGTAGAGCTTCAGCGCGGCCATCACGGCGAGCTGGAAGTTGCCGAAGAGCCCGGGCCCCGCTGGCAAGAGGATGCCGATGGCGAGGATCCCCATGATCGCCACCGCGTGCCCGAAGCTCATCGGCAGCCCGCAGCCCCACGCGAGCAGCCACATCCCGGCGGCGTTGAGCGTCCAGTAGAGGAGCGTCTCGGCGAGAAATCCTGCGCCGAGGCGCGGGTTGCCGATCGAGCGGATGCCGTCGGCGACGCCGTCGATCTTCGACGCGAGGACCGTCGCGAGCTTCTTCGAGACGAGCCCGACGGTCTTCTCGACGAGCGCCGTCGCGAGCTTGCGCTGCCAGAGGAACAGCGCGAGCGCGATGAACGCGCCGCTGAACACCGTGAGCGCGAGGATGCCGTAGGCGGGGACGTGCTTGGCGAGCTGATCCTCGGTGCGCAGGTGCGGCATCGCGAAGACGGCGAAGGCGACGCAGACGCTCGTGACGAGCCCGTCGAGGACGCGCTCGACGGCGACGGTGCCGAAGCCGACGCTGATCGGGATGCCCTCGCGCATCTTGCTGAGCGCGGGGCGCGCGAGCTCGCCGAGCCGCAGCGGCATGACGAAGATGGCGAAGAAGCCGATCCAGTTGAGCCCGATCACGGTGCGGAGGGGCACGTCTTTGATCGGCGCGACGAGGAACCTCCAGCGGCTCGCGCGGACCCAGGTCGTCGCGAAGAGCACGACGAGGTACGCCGGGAGCGTCCACCAGATGACGGCGCGGAACGCCGACGCGGGCGGGACGAGCGGCACTCCGCCGCGCGCGACGAGCCACGCGAAGAGCGCGCCGAGCAGGAGCGAGACGACGAGCTTCGGCAGGAGGCGACGCGCGAGGGACGCCTCCTGCGGCGGGGCGCTCTCGATGGACGGGCTAGCGGAGTTCATGAGTCGATGGTCCCCTCGAGGATGCTGCGCGGTCCTTCGGCGAGCAGCTCCTGTGCCTCTTCTTTGCCGACCAGGCGCTCGAGGCGCGCGATCGCGTCAGCGACGACGTCGACGTCCTGCGGCTTGTGCGCGTCGCTGCACGCCGCGAAGTAGACGCCCTCGTCGAGCATGCGCTCGGCCGCGCGCTTCGGGGCGCTGCCGTACTTGCCGGTCAGCGACATCAGATCGAGCAGCGGCAGCACGCCCATGTCGAGCATGCGCTCGATGCCGTCGCTCTTCTGGTAGAGCGGCGAGTAGCGCTCCGGGTGCGCGAGCACGGGCGTCACGCCCTTGCGCTGCATGGCGAAAAACCGCTCCTCGACGCGCGGGATCAGCTCCGGCGGGAACTCGATCAGCGCGCCGAAGCCGCCGGGATAGCGCATCGACTCGCCCGCGGTGAAGAGGTCCCAGAACACGTCGTCGCACCAGTGCTCGGCGGCGAGCCCCGTGTGCGGCAGCTGACCTGCGGCGGCGGCGAACTCGGGCGAGGCGAGGAGCCCGTCGTACGCGGCGCGGAGCCCCGCGGGACGATTCTCGAACATCGCCGTGCGGATGTGCGGCGTCGCGACGACGAGGTCGTAGCCTATGCGGCGCAGGCCCGCGAGCAGCGCGAGCCCGTCGGCGGCCGTCCGCACGCCGTCGTCGATGGCGGGCAGATAGTGACAGTGCAGATCGACGTAGCCCTTCACGACGGCCGGACCTTCGCACCGACCGTCACGGGGCGCCCTTGCCCGCCTCGTCGATCAGCGCGAGGAGCGTGTCGCGGTCGTTGAGCGCGGGCGTCTCGAGGACGCGCTCGAGCAGGAGCTCGAGCACC
The DNA here is from genome assembly GCA_903896985.1 of uncultured Sandaracinus sp. GTDB lineage: Bacteria > Myxococcota_A > Polyangia > Polyangiales > JADJQN01 > CAIUAC01. Next base: position 4,052 of record CAIUAC010000150.1, on the reverse strand, counting down.
TCGCCGATGCGGCGGCTCGGCTTGATCGCGAGGCGCTGCATCACGTCCTGACCGTTGACGGCGAGGTCGCGCGTCGACAGCGCGCTGCCCGCCGCGAGGACGCCGTCGATCCGCGTCTGCAGGCGCGCGAGCCCGTCGAGCTCGGCGTCGACGGGGCGCCCCTTGCCGAGCGCGTCCGCGCGCGCGAGCCGGAGCAGATCGCCGAGGCGATCCTTGCCGACGCGCCTGACGAAGCGCCGCACGCCCGCGTCGCTCCACTCGTCCGAGTAGCAGACGAGGTGGCTGCGGATCAGGTGCACGACGCGCTCGCGCTCCTCGTTGCTGAAGCGGTAGGCGCGCAGCCAGCGATCGGCCATGTCCGCGCCGACGGTCTCGTGGTTGTAGAACGTGAAGTCCTGCGTCTTGTCGCTGAACGCGCGCGTCTTCGGCTTGCCGAGGTCGTGCAGGAGCCCCGCGACGCGCAGCACGGGGTCGCCCTCGAGCGCGTCGAGCGTCTCGAGCGAGTGCTCCCACACATCGAACGAGTGCCACTTGTTCTGCGTGCAGCCGACCTGAGTGGCGAGCTCCGGCGAGGTCACGCCGAGGATGCCCGTCTGCGCCATCACGCGAAACGCGCGCGACGGGCGCTTGGCCTTCATCGCCTTGATCCACTCGTCGCGGACGCGCTCCGGCGAAACGCGGCGAAACGTGTCGAGCGTCAGCGGGATCGCCGCCGCCGTCGCCTCGTCGAGGTCGAACTCCAGCGTCGCGACGAAGCGCGCCGCGCGGAGCACGCGCAGCCCGTCCTCGGAGAAGCGCTCGAGCGGGTTGCCGACGGCGCGCAGCAGGCGCCGGGCCATGTCGGCGCGCCCGCCGAACGGATCGACGAGCTGGTCGTCGAGCGGGTCGTAGGCGATCGCGTTCACGGTGAAGTCGCGGCGCGCGAGGTCGTGCTCGATGTCGTCGACGAAGTGCACGGAGTCCGGGCGGCGCCCGTCGGTGTACGCGCCCTCGCCGCGCAGGGTCGTCACCTCGTAGTGCACGCCGCCGAGCAGCACGGTGACGGTGCCGTGCTCGATGCCCGTCGGGATCACGCGCTTGAACGTGCGCTGCACCTGCTCGGGGAGCGCCGAGGTGCACACATCCCAGTCGCTGACGGTGCGCTCCGCGAGCAGGTCGCGGAGGCAGCCGCCGACGATCCACGCGCGGTGCCCGGCGTCGCGTAGACGCCGACAGAGCTCGAGGACCGGGGGCGGGATGCTGCCTGCAGGGACTTCAGCGAACGTCACGGGTCACCACACGAGAGAAGGCGAGCGAGCGGCGCTCCGAGCGGTCAGGGAGGCGGAGGAGGCTCGGTGCCCGGGTGAGTCGTCTCGCCGGGAAGCGGGGACACCATCATGCTGTCTGCGCTCTGCAGGCGCTCGTCGATCCCCGCTGCGCGCGCCGCGTAGTCGTTGCCGGCGGCGCGCTGCTCGTCCGCGACGGTCTCGCCGGAGAGCAAGAACGCCGAGTACGCGCGACAGCTGCGCGCGAGCTCCATGTCGTTGCCGAGCTCCTCGAAGAGCGTGACCGAGCGCTCGAAGGCGTCGCGCGCGTGCTGATGGTCCTCGCCGCCCCAGCCCGCCGCGGCGCCGATCTCACCGAAGGTGCGCAGCGCGACGCCGAGGAACGGCTTGCTCCGCGCCTGCTCGAAGAGCTGGATGCTGCGGGCGATGTAGTCGCGCGCGGTCCTCATGTCGTGGACCATCATGTGGGCCTTCGCGAGGCCGCGGAGGATCTCGCCCTCGAGGATGCGGTCGCCGAGCGTCGAGGAGATCTCCTCGGCTTGCTGCAGGCCCTTGATCGCCTCTTCCGGGCGGGCGAGGCGGTAGTGCGCCTGGCCGAGGTTCGTCAGGATGACGGCCTGCCGCATCCGGTCCCCGACCTCGCGCGCGAGCTCGAGCGCCTCGGTCCACAGCGCGAGCGCGAGCGGGTGCTCTCCGCTCTGCTCGCGGATGTCGCCGAGGTTGTTGAGCGTCTGCGCGATGCCCGGGCGGTCGCCGATGTCGCGGCGCAGCAGGAGCGCCTCGTTGTACGCCTCGAGCGCCTCGCTGAAGCGGCCGCTGTCCTGGTAGACGAGCCCGAGGTTGTTGAGCGAGAGCGCGATCGAGCGCGCGTCGCCGAGCTCGCGTCGGAGCTCGAGCCCTTGGCGCATGAAGCGCTCGGACATCTCGTAGACGCCGCGCATCCAGTGCACCTTGCCGACGTCGTCGAGCGAGGACGCGACGCCGCGCTTGTCGCCCGCCGCGTCGAAGAGCGCGTGCCCCGTGCCGAGGTGCCGCATCGCCTCCTCGAGCTGCCCGATCGAGCGATAGAGCCGCCCGAGGCGGTTGTGCGCCGCCCCGCCCTTGCTCTTGAGATCGAGGCGATAGGCGATGGCCAGCATCTGCCGGAAGCTCTCGAGCGCCGCGTCGTTGTGCCCCGCGAGCTGCAGCACATCGCCCTGGTGGTGGAGCGCGTCGAGGCGCTGCGGGACGTCCTCCTCGCCGATCAGCGCGAGGCCTTTGCCGTAGTACTCGGCGGCCTTCACGTTCGCGTAGCGCTCACGCGCGCGATCCGCGGCCATCAGGAAGTAGTGCCCCGCCTTGCGCTTGGCCCCGCCCGCCTCGAAGTGCTGCGCGAGCATCTCGCACTGCTCTTCCGCGCTCTCGGCGAGGCGGAACTCGAGCCACTCCGCCACGACGAGGTGATAGCGCCGCAGCTGCGAGCGGCTCGTCAGCCGCTGCACGGTCTCGCGCTCGAGGTTGTGCTTGAAGGCGTACTCGGTGTCGCCGGGCACCGACGAGTCCGGCAGCGCGAGGACGTACTCGCGCTCCTCGAGCGTGTGCAGCAGATCGCGGTAGTGGAGCGCCACGTCCTCCGCGCCGCCCCAGAGCGCGGGCGTCGGCTTGTCGATGCGCGCGAGCGCGACGAGCGCGCCGACCCAGAACACGCCGCCCATCGTCGCGGCCATCTCGAGCAGCTGCCGCTCGGGCGCCTCGAGCGCGGAGATGCGCGCGCTGATCGCGTCCTCGACCGTCAGCGGGAGCTGCGCGTCGTCGAGCCTCGAGAGCTCCACCGCCCACGTCCCGTCGCCGCGCGGCACGAGCGTGCCGCTCGACAGGAACGTGCGGACCATCTGCTCGAGCAGGTACGGGCTGCCGCCCGACATATCGACGGCGGCGTCGATCAGCTCCTGCGGAGGCTCGCCCGTCGGCGCGAGCAAGCGCTGCATCAAGCTCGCGGAGTCGTCCGCGCCGAGCGGGCCGAGCTCGATGCGCGAGTGCGCGGCGCCGCCGATGTCGAGCCAGTCGGGGCGCTTCGCGAGCAGCTCAGGGCGCGCGACGTGGATCATCAGCACGGGCGCCTTCGTCATCGTGCTGACGAGGTAGGTCACGAGATCGAGCGTGTCGTCGGTCGCCCAGTGCAGGTCCTCGAAGGTGAGGATCAGCGGGTGCGTCTCGGCGTCGACCTCGAAGAAGCGGCGCAGCACCGCGCGCGAGATCTTGCTGAACTGCTCGGGGTCGTCCTCGACCGCCTTGATGAACGGCGACTCCGGATAGCGGAGATCGAGGAACGCGCCGAGGAAGTGCAGGAACTCCGTGACGCGGCGGTCCCCGAGGGTCTCGCTCACCTTCGCGCGGAACTGCTCGCGCGTCGTCTCTGCGTCGGCGCCCTCGATGACGCTGAAGCGCCCCTTGAGGATGCGCTGCACGGCGCCGAACGCAGGGCCGTCCTCGCGACAGGTGCCGCGGTAGGCGCGGACGCGGCGGTCGCGATCGCGCACCTTCGCCAGGAATTCATGGACCAGGCGCGTCTTGCCGATGCCCGCGCCGCCGAGGATCGTGACGGACTGCGGGACCTTCGTCGCGAGCGCGCGGGCGAGGGCTTCGTCGAGCTCGCGCATCTCCGGGCCGCGACCGATGAGCGGCGCGCGCAGAGCGTGAGGAGAGAGCACGGAGACCGGACGCAGCAGACCAGATTGGGACGTGGACATTCGACCTCGAGGGGGGAGGACAATCTATCCTACAGAGGCTTACATCACAAGTCGGCGG
>CAIUAC010000149.1 GCA_903896985.1 uncultured Sandaracinus sp. | reverse complement strand
CGTAGCTTCGCGCGCCCCCAGTCGGCGCCCGCGGCGCGCCTTGCGCCGCCTGAACGCCGCGCACGCGATCGCGGCGTGTGCGATCGCGGCGTGCACCTCGGCCCTCGCGGGCTGCGGCGGCGCGACCCAGGAGCGCGCGCCTGAGCTCGTCGTGCACGACTTCGCCGCCGCCCTGCGCGCGGGCAACGCCGACGCCGCGTACGCGCTGATGTCGAGCGCCTACCGCCGCCGGGTGTCGCTCGAGGAGTTCCGGCAGCACCTCGCCGACAGCCCCGCAGAGGCGCGCGAGGCGGCGTCCTCGCTCGAGCACCCCGACGGCGCGGCGGCTCAGGTCGCGCGCGTCACGCTCTCGGACGGCGACACCGTGGAGCTGACGCGGGACGGCGCCGACTGGCGCATCGCGACCAACCTCGTCGACTTCTACGACGCCTCGACGCCGCGCGCCGCGCTCCGCTCGTTCGTCCGCGCGATGGAGCGCGAGCGCTACGACGTCGTGCTGCGCTTCGTGCCGGAGGCGGACCGCGAGGGCATGACCGCCGAGCGGATGCGCGCGTCGTTCGCGGGCGAGGGGCGCGAGGAGGTCGCGCGCCTCTTGACCGAGCTTCGCGCGTCGCTCGAGGCGCCGATCGAGGAGATCGGCGATCACGCGACGCTGCGCTACGGCGAAGGCAATCGGCGCACGGCGCGCCTGCTCCGCGAAGGCGGAGCCTGGAAGGTCGAGGACCCCGACGAGTGACTGATCCGACACGCCCGCCGCCCGTGACGCGCCTCTCGCCGCCGGGCGACGCGCCCATCGACATCCAAAATTTCGGCCGCGCGCTGTACGTCGCGACGCCTCAGCTCTGGGTGACGCTCGCGCTCGTCATCGCGAACATCGCCGTCTTCGCGGTGCAGGTCGTCGGCTTCGGCGTCTCGCCGATGGCGCCGGATGGCATGGACCTGCTGCGCTGGGGAGCCGCCTACGGCCCCAAGGTCGTGCACGGCGAGCCGTGGCGCCTGCTGACGTCGATGTTCCTGCACGCGGGGCTGTTTCACATCGGCTCGAATATGTACGTGCTCTGGCTCGGCGGGCGGCTGACCGAGCGGATGTTCGGCAACGTCTCGTACCTCGTCGTCTACCTGGTCAGCGGCCTCGCGGGCGCGGTCACGGCGGTCGCCTTCGGGCACGTGGGGCCGCTCGTCGGGGCGTCGGGCGCGGTCTTCGGCGTGTTTGGCGCGCTCGGCGGCTACCTGCTGATGCAGCGCAAGAACGTCCCGCCGGACTTCCTGCGCTCGATGCGCGGGCAGCTCGTGCAGTTCGTGCTGCTCAACGCCGTCCTCTCGATGGCCATCCCGCAGATCTCCGGCTGGGCGCACGGCGGCGGCTTCGCGATGGGCTTCGTCGTCGGCGCGCTGGTGTCCCGCCCGCCGACGGCCGAGGGCGTGCGCGGGCGGGCCCTGCGCGCGCTCGTCGTCGGCTTCGCGGCGCTGCTGCTGCTGAGCCTGACGCTCGTGCCGCTGCGCTCGCACTTCCCGGAGGATCCGGGCGTAATCGGCTCGCCGTTCCAGCGCCGCACGGCCCCCTCCGACGCCCTCCGCGACGTCGTCGGGAACTGAGCCCCGTCTCCTCGCCGGGCCGCTCGAGACGGCCCTGCGTCGCCTACGGCGTGCCGCCCGATGCGCCTACTGCGTCCCGCCCGATGCGCCTACTGCGTCCCGCCCGATGCGCCTACTGCGTCCCGCCCGATGCGCCTACTGCGTCCCGCCCGATGCGGCTTCGTGCCGCCGCTGCCGGCG
>CAIUAC010000148.1 GCA_903896985.1 uncultured Sandaracinus sp. | reverse complement strand
GCTGCTCGTGGGCTCGTTGGGGCTGACGCACTGGCTGTGGCCGGCGCTCACGCCCTGGCGCCTCGCGGTGCAGGTCATTGGGATGGCCTACAATTACCGGCTCATCCCGACCTTCCGAGGTTTGCGGCGGTTCAAAGAACTCTACTTCTTCAAGAACTTCATGTCTGCCGTGCTCTTCGTCTTGACGTGTTTCGTCTATCCGCACGTCGCTGCGGCCGGGGCGGTGTCGATGAGCCCGATTGCGTATGCGACGCTGGCGCTGTTCTTCGTGCCTTTCGAGCTGACCTACGAGATCCTCTACGATCTGCGCGACCTCGAGGGGGACCGGCACGCGGGCGTACCCACGTATCCCGTGGTGCACGGGGCGTTGGTCTCCGTGCGGCTGTTGGAGGTGCTGCTGCTCGTGAGCGCGCTGGTGTTGGCTCTCGGGCTGGCGACAGGCGCGCTCGGGCTGCGAGAGGGGCTGATGCTCGCGGCGCCGGCGGTCCAGTGGGGCTTCGTGCGCGCGCGCAGTCGGCGCCTACCGGGGGGCGGGCGCGAGGTCGCGCTTACGGCGCGTGATTGCATTGGAGTGACGCATTTGGGCACCGCGCTCTTGCTGTTCTACTTGGTCGGTACCGCGGTGTGGAGCGCGGCTGGGCTGCCGTCGAACCTCTACTTTGGCGGCTGACGCCGCGCGCCGCTCGGCGCTCGCAGCTCGGTGGCGAGGACATAGGGGAGCGCCACCGCGGCGACGTGCGCGCAGAGCCTGACATCGGTCGGTGCGACGAGGAGCCACTCGGTCGCGAAGAGCCCGGCGGCGAGCATTCGCGGCGCCGCCACGTCGCGCGGGATCGCGCGTCCGTCGCGCCTGAGTCGGAGGGCGCCGACAGCCAGCGCGAGGCCGAGCAGCGCCACCGCGGCCACCGAGCGATCGCCGAGATCGCCGCGCCACGCCCAGCGGAAGAAGGCCCACCAAGAGGCGACGAGGAGCGCGTGCGTGGCGAGGGGCGCTAGCACGACCAAGGAGGCGTGTCGGAAGCGCCTGCCAGAAGCGAGCACGGCGTCGGCCGCCGCAGCGAAGAGGCCCCAGCCGACGATCCCGACGACCGGCACGCCGAGATGTCCCCCCTCGGCCCAGGTCCAGAGGCCTGCGCGGACGGCGATCACCTCGACGAGCGAGGCGTCGATGATCACGAGGGCGCCGACCAGCGCTGCGCGCCGTGCTGCGGTGATGCCGGGCGCGAGGGAGGTCACGACGCCGCGCGCCGACAGGATGACGAGCGGCCAGATCAACGGAACGAGGGCCGGCACGAGATCGAGCCGCGCGTGCCACGCGCTCGAGTAGGCGTAGTGGTGGTAGGCCGCGATGCAGGTCTCCTCGCCAACCCACGCGGCGACGGCGAGGGCTCCGTAGTCGGCGAGCAGGACCGTCGCTGACTGGAGGCGCGTCATCGCGACGAGCGTCAGGAGCACGATCGCGATGCAGGCCAACTCGAAGACGGCGATCGGCACGACGCGGAGGATGAGCGCGAGGCGCCTGCGGGTCGAGCGGCGCGGCGAAGACGTGGGTGCGGCGGCGTCTTCAGCTTCGCGCCGCATCACGCGCGCGGACAGCGCCAGCCCTGCTACGTTCGCGCGGGTGTCTCCGGTGTACTCGCCTCCCACTCGCGCCAAGCTACGCAAGCCACTCGCCAGGGCGCTCGCGCTCGGGCACCCGTGGGTGTTCCGCGACGCGCTCGACGAGATCGACGCCGCGCCGGGCGCCGTCGTCACGGTGCTCGATGAGCGCGGGCGCTTCGTGGCTCGCGGCATCGCGGACGACGGCCCGATCGGCGTGCGGATCTTCGTCACGCGGGATGAGCCCGTCGACGAGCGGCTCTTCGCGGCGCGGGTGCGTGACGCCGCCACGCTGCGCTCCCGCGTCGTGCCGCCGGACACGGACGCCTATCGGCTCGTGCACGGAGAGGGCGACCGGCTGCCTGGCTTCGTCTGCGATGTGTACGGCTCCTACGCGACCGTGCAGCTCGATGGCGGCGGCGCCGAGGCGTGGCGGGAGGTGTTCCTCGACGCGCTCGCACCGGCGCTCGAGGAGCGTGGCGTCGGCACCGTGCTGGTGCGGACCGGCAAGCGCGGAGCGCGTACCGTCGAGGTCGCGCGCGGCCCTGCGCCGCCGCCGCTCGTGTCGGTCCGGGAGCGAGGGATGGTGCTCGTCGTCGACCTGGTGAGCGGCCAGAAGACGGGGCTCTTCCTCGACCATCGGGAGTCGCGCGCGGAGGTGCGGGGGCTCGCGCGGGGGCTGCGCGTGCTCAATCTCTACGGGTACACCGGCGGCTTCTCGGTGGCCGCTGGACTCGGCGGCGCCTCGGCGGTGACGACCGTCGACATCGCGCCGCGCGCCATCGAGCTCGCCGAGCAGACGTGGCAGAGCAACTCGCTCAGCGTCCCGCATCGCGGCGTCGTGAGCGACGTTCCCGCCTTTCTCGCGGACGCCGTGGCCCGCGGTGAACGCTGGGACCTCATCGTCTGTGATCCGCCGAGCTTCGCGCCGAGCGAGCGCGCATTGGCGACCGCGCTCGACAGCTATCGGTCGTTGCATCGCGCCTGCCTGAAGGTGCTGGCGCCCGGCGGGCTCTACGTCGCGGCCTCGTGCTCGAGTCACGTCGACCGGGACGACATCGACGCGACGTTGCGCGACCAGGGCTTGCGCCCTGGGGCAGTGCTCCAGGTGCTCATGCGCTCCGGCGGGGCCGCCGACCATCCTCGGCTCGCCGCGTTCCCCGAGGGCGACTACCTCAAGGTCGTCGTCGCCCGTGTCGTCGGCTGAGGCGTTTCGCGCGTCTGCCCGTGCCGACGGGAGGTACGCGCAAATCTCGCGCGTGCACCCCCAAAACGCGCAAATCGTGCAGCGGTCGACGAGCATTTCGACGAAAAACGCAGTGGATCCGGGGCGGATAGCGTTGGCACCGAGCCTGCAAACGGTCTCTGCTTCGGAGGTAGGCCGTGGGAAAGAACGCCCGTCCTGAAGCGACGTTTGGCTCACTTGGAGCGCTCCGCGCCCGCGCGCACAGCGCCCCCATCCTCGACATCGAGGAGGAGCATCGGCTCGCCGCTGCGGTCCGTCAGGGGTCGCGGTCTGCGCTCGACAAGCTCCTGGTGGCCCATATGCGCCTCGTGCTGCGCATCGCGCGCGGCTACGTGAAGTACGGCGTGCCCTACGAGGATCTCGTGGGTGAGGGGATGGTCGGCCTGGCCGAGGCTGCGCAGCGCTTCGAGCCTGAGCGCGGCGTGCGCTTCTCGGCCTATGCCGCTTGGTGGATCCGCGCCCATGCGCGCAGGTCGACGCTCGCGAACCGGCGCATCGTGGCGACCCCTTCGACGCGCGCGGCGCGCAAGCTCGTCGCGCGGCTCCGCACGACGGAGCGAGCGCTCGGCCAGGAGCTGGGGCGGCGCGCCACGCGCGAGGAGATCGCGGCGGCGCTCGGCGTGTCGGCCGACGATGTCGGCATGGTCGACTCGGCGCTCCGCGAGCGTGACGTCGTGGTGGGGGACCTCGAGCACGGCGGCATCGAGCTAGCGGACGTGGGCAGCTCGCCCGAGCAGCTCGTCGCGGATGCGGAGTTTCAGGCACGCTCGTCGTCGGCGATCGGCCGCGCGGTCGATATGCTGTCGGAGCGCGAGCGAGAGATCGTGCGGCGTCGCATCACGAGCGACGACGGCGACACGCTCAGCGTGGTCGGGGACGCCTTGGGGCTGTCTCGCGAGCGCGTACGTCAGATCGAGTCCAAGGCGCGCGAGAAGCTGCGCTCGGCGCTCCAAGAGCGCGCGGCCTGAGCATCCGGCAGAACGGCGACGCGACGTTGGCCAGGCCGGAGCTATAGTCTCGGCCGCTGATGGAATCGTCGCCCGAATCGCTCTTCGCTGAGCTCAAGCGGTACGTCCGCTTCGGCCCCGCAGATAGCGCCGCCCTCGCAGCTTTCTCGCAGGTCGTCGCGCCACACTTTGGGCGCATCGCGGTTGCGTTCTACGAGCGCGCTCGCGAGCACGACGACGCGCACCGCGTGTTCCGCGACGAGGCGCAGATCGCTCGACTCGAGGGCGCGCTCATCGCCTGGATGAAGCGCCTCTTCGCCGGGCCGCACGACGACAGCTACTTCCTCGAGCGCGCGAAGATCGGCCGCGTGCACGTCCGCATCGGCCTGCCGCAGCGCTACATGGTCACCGGCATGTCGTTCATGCGCGAAGCCTTCGATGGGCTCGCCGACGACCTGCCGGAGCCAGAGCGCGGGGTGACGAGGCTCGCGATCTCGCGCGCGGTCGACCTCGACCTCGCGATCATGCTCGAGACGTATCGTGATGACCTCCTCGAGCAGCTGCAGCGTCCGGCTCGCGAGGAGCGCGAGCGGTTGCTCTCGCAGCTCGCGCAGAGTGAGCACCGCTACGCGAACGCCGTGGAGCTCGCGCACGTGCTCGTCGTCGGCGTCGACGCTGAGGCGCGCATCACGCTCTTCAACCGCGCAGCTGAGCAGCTGACCGGGCTATCGCGCGAAGGCGCGCTCGGGCTCCCGATGGTCGACGCGCTCTTGCCGGAGGACCTCCGCGCTGACGAGGGCGCGCGCCTACGAGACGTCGCGGCGGGCCGCGTGCCTCCGCCCGAGGACTGGGAGGTGCTCGTCGAGACGCGCTCCGACCGCCCGCGGCTCGTCCAGTGGCGGCTGACGTATGCGCCGAGCACGAACGATACCGGCGTCGTGCTGTTCGCGATCGGTCAGGACGTGAGCGACGAGCGGGCGCTCGCCGAGCGCACTCTGCGCAGTGAAAAGCTCGCGGCGGTCGGTACGCTCGCGGCGGGGCTCGCGCACGAGATCCGCAATCCCCTCAACGGTGCGCTGCTGCACGTGACGTTCCTCGAGCGCGCGCTCCGCCGCTCCGGCGCGGACGCCGACTCGCAAGATGCGGTCAAGCTCGTCGGCGGGGAGATCCGCCGCTTGTCCGCGCTCGTGAAGGACTTCCTGGTGTTCGCCCGCCCGAATCCGCCGGAGCGTCGCCCGTCGTCTCTGAATGCCGTTTGTCTCAAGGTGCTCTCGGTGGTGAAAGCGGACGCCGCCATCGGCAACGTGCGCGTCGAACCGGACTTGGCCGCGGTCGACCCCATCGCGCACGTGGACCCCGAGAAGATCGAGCAGGCGCTGCTCAACCTCATGCGGAACGCGATCGACGCCGTCGCCTCGACGGGAGGAGGGCGCGTCGTGCTGCGGACGCGTCGACAGCCCCGCATGGCGGTCATCGAGGTCGAGGACGAAGGACCCGGCTTGCCCGGGCCCGACGCGCCGATCTTCGACGCATTCTATTCGACCAAGCCCCACGGCACGGGCCTCGGCTTGGCGATCGTGCACCGAGTGATCACCGACCACAATGGGACGATCGACGTCGAGAGCCGCCCGGGGCGCACCGTGTTTCGTGTCACGCTCAAGCGCGTCACGGAGAGCGATGACGGGAGGCCGATGTGACCGCAGTGCCGAGGAAAGGACGTGTGCTCGTCGTCGACGACGAGCCGAGCGCGCGCTCCGGGTTGGAGAAGCTCCTGCGCCAGGAGGGCTGGACCGTCGACGTTGCCGCCGACGGCTTGCTCGCGCTCGCGGCGTTCGCTGAGCGTCCCCCGGATGTGGTCGTCACCGATCTGAAGATGCCGAACCTCGGCGGCATGGAGTTGCTCGCGAAGCTGCGCGTGGCCGACCCGTCGCTGCCCGTCATCGTCGTCACGGCGTTCGGTGATGTCAGCGCCGCCGTGGCCGCCATGCGCGAGGGCGCTGAGCACTATCTCGTCAAGCCCGTGGACTTCGATGAGCTGCTCGTCGTCCTCGAGCGCGCGCTCGAGCGCCGTGAGCTGCGCGACGAGGCGGATAGCCTGCGACTCGCGCTGCGCGAGCGGGATCAAGAGGGGCTCGAGGGGCTGATCGGCGCCTCGCCTGCGATGCAGCGCGTCTACAAGATCGCGACGCAGATCGCGCCGGCACGAGCGACCGTGCTCATCACGGGCGAGAGCGGCACCGGCAAGGGTGAGCTCGCGCGCGCGATTCACCGCAAGGGGCCGCGCAGGGACGCGCCGTTCGTCGCGCTCCACTGCGCGGCGCTCGCCGAGACGCTGCTCGAGAGCGAGCTCTTCGGGCATGAGCGCGGCTCGTTCACCGGCGCTGACCGGCGGCGAACGGGGCGCATCGAGCAGGCGCACGGGGGGACGCTCTTTCTCGACGAGATCGGCGAGGTGCCGCCGTCGATCCAGGTGAAGCTCCTCCGCGTGCTGCAAGAGCGCACGTTCGAGCGCGTCGGCGGCAACGAGACGATCCACGTCGACGTTCGACTGCTCGCCGCGACGAACCGCGATCTTGCCCACGAGGTCGAGGAGAAGCGCTTTCGCGAGGACCTCTACTATCGTCTGAACGTCGTGCACGTCGAGATGCCGCCGCTGCGCATGCGCGGGCAGGATGTGCTGGTGCTCGCGCATCACTTCCTCGCTCGTTTTTGTCGCGAGAACGGCAGCGCGATTCACGGGTTCACGCCCGCTGCGACGGCGCTGCTCTTGGCGCATCGCTGGCCAGGCAACGTCCGCGAGCTCGAGAACGCCGTCGAGCGCGCGGTCGTCCTCGCGGAGGGGGACGTCGTCGAGGCCTCGGATCTGCCCGTGCAAGCGCAGACGGCCCTCGCCGAGGGGCTCCGCGTGCCGGGGGCGACGATGGTCGAGATCGAGAAGTGGGCGATCCTGACCACGCTCGACGCCGTGGGCGGCTCCACGACGAAGGCGGCAGAGATGCTGGACCTCAGCGTCCGCACCATCCAATACCGGCTCCATCAGTACGGGCGGCAGAAGGACGGGAGCCCGGGTCGGGACTCCACGCCCGGCTGAGCGCCGAGACTTCTCGTCTTTTTCGTCGGGAAGGCGTGCATCGGCCTAGGACGTGCACACCTCCCACGCCATGGACGTTCCCCACAGCCCGTTTCGGGTGTTCGTCGTCGAGGACGACGTATCCGACGCCCGGATTCTCGCGCAGCTGCTGCGCGAGGACGGCTACGATGTGGAGGTCGCGTTCGACGGCGCGTCGGCTGTCAGCCGTTTGGCCCAGGCACCGACGCCCGACGTCCTCATCGTCGACTACAAGCTTCCGCACGTCGACGGCTTGGCAATCGCCAGTTTTGCTCGGTCGCGGGACGCGGCCGTCGAGGTCGTCGTCGTCACCGGCTACCCCGACATCGTCGAGCGCGTCGCGGTTCAGGCCGGCGGGCCGCTGCGGGCCGTCTTGACCAAGCCGCTGATCTACGCTGATCTCACAGCTCAGCTCGAGTGCGCGCGGGCCGCCCGCGCTGTTGCAAAGACCTGACGGACGAGCGCAATCCTTGCGGCGGCGCGCGCAGATTCTGCACGTGCGGTCGGCGTCGCGTGACCGTAGCCAGCCGCGCGCCCGGGTCGAGCGGACCCCAGGCGCGCGCGTCGACGTTCAGCGCGCCTCGCGCAGCATCTCTGCGGCGGCGGCGCGTGTCTTCGCGGTGACCTTGAGCCCGCCGAGCATCCGCGCGACCTCTTCACGCCGCTCGCCGGCGTCGAGGCGCGTGACGGCGCTCCTCGTGCGGTCGCCGACGACCTCCTTGCTGACTCGGAAGTGCGTGTCGGCGTGGACGGCGATCTGCGCGAGGTGCGTGATGCACAGCACCTGGTGGTGCCGCGCGACGTCCTTGAGCTTCCGCCCGATGACCTCGGCGACCGCCCCGCCAACGCCGACGTCGACCTCATCGAACACGTAGAGGCCCGCCGGGCGCAGGCCCGCGAGCACGCGCTTGATCGCCAAGAGTGCGCGCGATAGCTCGCCGCCGGACGCGATCCGACGCAGCGGTCGGGCTTCCTCGCCTGGGTTCGGGGAGATGAGCAGCTCCGCGCGGTCGATGCCCGTCGGGGCGAGCCGACTGCCATCGACCTCGAGCTCGGCGCGGGAGTCGCCTCCGACGCGCGGGTCGAGCGGGGTCACGGCGACGAGCACCTCGGCGCCGCGCATTCCGATCGACGACAGCTCCTCGGTGATCGCGCGCCCGAGGGCGAGCGCCGCCTCGCGCCGCCTCGCCGACAAGCGCCTGGCGACGACCTCCGCGTCGTGCCTCGCCGCGTCGCGGGTGCCCTCGAGCGCCGCGAGGTGCGCCTCGTGGTGCTGGAGCACGTCGAGCTCCTCACGCGCTCGCTCGGCGTGCGCGAGGACGGCCTCGACGCTGCCGCCGTACTTGCGTTCGAGGCGCGCGAGGCGGTCGAGGCGCTCGTCGACCTCGACCAAGCGCTCCGGGTCGCCGCTGACGCCGCGGGCGTAGCGACCGAGCTCCTGGGCGACGTCCTCGATGCGCGCGCGCGCGTCGCTCAGCTCCGCAGCGAGCGGGATCAGCTTCGCGTCGAGGTGGGTGAGATCGGCGATGTCGCTCGCGATGCGCGCGAGCAGCTCACTGACGGCACCGTCTGCGCTGTAGAGCGCGTCCTCGGCGCTGCCGGCAGTCCGCGCGAGCCGCTCGGCGTGCCGCAGCACTTCGCGCTCGGCACGGAGCGTCTCCTTCTCGCCGACCTCCGGCGCGAGCTCGCCGATCTCGCGCAGCTGAAACGCGAGCAGATCTTCGCGCTCCTCGCGGCCGCGCTCGGCGCCCGCGGCGCCGCTCAGCGCGAGCTGCGCCGCGCGGAAGGCCTCGTACGCCTTGGCCATCTGCGCGCGCTCGTCGTCGACGCGCGCGAACGCATCGAGGTACACGAGGTGCATCGACGGGTCGGCGAGCGAGTGGTGCTCGTGCTGAGAGGAGAGGTCCGCGAGCCCGGCAGCGATCTCCGCGAGCTGCGCTGCGGTCGCGAGGCGGCCGTTGACGTACGCGCGCGTGCGCCCGTTCGCCTGCACGACCCTCCGCACGATCAGCTCGCCAAGCTCGCCGCCCGGCTCGTCGCCCGCGCACGCGACGCCCGCGGCTTCGAGGCGCGCGATGATCTCCGGCGCGCCCTCGAGGTCGAAGAGCGCCTCGACCTCGGCGCTCTCTGCGCCGGTGCGCACGAACTCTGGGCGTGCCCGCGCGCCGAGCACGAGCGAGAGCGCGTCGACGAGGATCGACTTGCCTGCGCCCGTCTCGCCCGTGACGACGTTCAGCCCTGGACCGAGTTCGACCTCGAGGCGGTCGATGATTGCGAAGTCTTTGACTCTCAGACACGTGAGCATGGCGTCCTGCCTCCTGCGCGTGCGGCGGTGTCAGAGGCGACCCGAGCCGACGCGCGCGGCCTTATCGCTCCGACGCTCCACGGGTAGCACGACTGACGCGGACTGAACAAGTGGCCAGCTGCGATTCCTGCGCGGGATCGGGCCGAGCTTTTGATACGGTGGTGACGCCATGCGCTCTCTCGCCCGTCGGTGGACCTCCTCGCTCGGCGCCGTGCTCGCCGTGCTCGTGACCTTTGCGCCCGCCGCCGTTGGGGCGCAGCAGCGGGGCTTTCCCGTGCGGCAAGCGCCGCCGCCCGTGGCGCCGCCCGCAGCGGGGCCCAAGCGCATCCTCGTCGAGCGCTTCTCGGGCCCGCAAGCGGGGGGCGTGCGCGCCGGCTTGCTCGCGGACTTGGCCGATCACGCCGACACGCTGACGCTGGTCGCCGAGGGGGAGCTTCGCACGGCGGGGCAGCGCGCCGGCATCACGCGCGTGCGCTCGGAGGCTGACTACGCGGCCGTCGGGCAGCAGTTGAACGTCGCGGCGTTCGTCGACGGGCGGGTCGCGCGGCGCGGGCGCTCCTGGGCGCTGACGGTGCGCGTCCGCAGCGGCATGGACGGCAGCATCCTCGGCACGGAGACGTGGAGCGGCGGGACCATGAACGCGCTCGGCGCCGTGCGCCGCAACGGTCACTCGCGGCTCGCGCAGTACTTCGACGCCGCGCGTGAGCCTCGGCCGCCCGCCCCGCCGGAGCCGCCCGAGCGCCCTTGGTATCAGCAGGAAGCCGTCGAGCCCGTGGAGCGTCC
Organism: uncultured Sandaracinus sp.; assembly: GCA_903896985.1. GTDB lineage: Bacteria > Myxococcota_A > Polyangia > Polyangiales > JADJQN01 > CAIUAC01. Next base: position 113 of record CAIUAC010000148.1, on the reverse strand, counting down.
GGAGGTGGAGGAGGACACGGCGCCCGAGGGGGATGACCGCTACCCGGCGTTCCGCGTCGGCGTCGGGGGCGGCACGCTGGGTCGCTCGATGAGCGCGGAGGTGACGCCGCTCT
>CAIUAC010000147.1 GCA_903896985.1 uncultured Sandaracinus sp. | reverse complement strand
GGCGCTCCGCGCGCGCGGCGCCGCGCTCGTCGCCGTGAGCCTCGTGCTCACCTACGACCTCTCGACGCTCGCGCGCGACCTCTCGTTCTACGACTCCGCCGAGCTTGCGCTGGTCGCCGTACAGCTGGGCCTCTCGCACCCGATCGGGCAGCCGCTCCACACGCTGCTCGGGGCGGTCTTCGCCCACCTTCCTGGGATCTCACCGCTCTTCGGGCTCTCCCTGTTTTCTGCGATCACGCACGCTCTCTGCGTTTTGCCGGTCGTCTCGCTCGCCGAGGCGCTCGAGCCCGACGCGGCTCAGAGCCGCACGCGCGAGGCGGTGCGCGTGACGATCGTCGCGGCGCTCGCGCTCGCCTGGCCGGTGTGGGAGTCGGCGACGCGCGTCGAGGTCTACTCGCTGTCGGCTTTGCTCACGTGCTGGACGCTCGCGCGAGTCGCGCCGCTGCTCCGCGGGGAGCCCGACGCGCGGGACGAGCGAGCGACGCAGCAGGGCGCGCTCGTCGTGGGCCTCGGGCTCGGGCTGCTCGGGTCCGCGAACGCGTACCACGCCGTCCTCGCCGGCGCGGCGCTCCTTCCAGCGCTGTTTGGCGCGGTGCGCGCGCGTCGACTCGGCTTCCGCGCCAGCGCGGCGCTGGTCGTCGGGGGCCTCGTGGGGCTGCTGCCGTATCTCTACGTGCCGCTCGTCGCAGGGCGCACCGACGTCATCGTGTGGGGCGCGCCGACGAACGCCGCCTCGCTGCTCGCCTACTTCCGCGGCGCGGACTACGCGCACAATCGCGGCCTCGGCGCGGCAGGCTTTCTCGCGCACTTGGGCGAGTGGCTCGCTTGGTCGGTGCCGTCGGGCGTCTTGCCGGCCCTGCTCGTCGGCGTCGGGGGGCACGTCGCGCTCGGTCGCGGGCGCGCGCTCGGGGGCAGCGCGGCGGCCTTGCTCGCGGGGGGCACCGTCGCCCTCCTCTGCTCGCACGCCGTGTTCCACGTCGACATCGCCGACTACGTCGACTACCTCGCGCCCGCGCTGCTGATCGCCTCGGCGGGCTCCGCGGCGCTCGTGCTGCACGTCGCGGAGCTCTCGCCGCGAGGCCCGGCGCTCGCCGTCGGGCTCGCGGTCGCGCTCGTCGGCGCGGCGGACCTCGCCTCGCCTGGCGTGCAAGCGCGGACGCGCTTCTACGATCGCGCGGCGCGCGTGATGGCGGCTGGCGCGCTCGACGAGGCGCCGCGGAACGCCGTGCTCGTCGTCGGTCCGGATCACTGGGGCGCGCCGATGCTCTATCTGCAGGAGATCGAGCACCGCCGCCCAGACGTCGTGCTGCTGCTGCACGGGCTCGCGAGCTCGTCTTGGTATTGGGAGCACCTCTACCGCCGGCACCCGACGCTCGCGCGCATCGACCTCGGCGGGCCGGGCGGGCGCGATGGGCGCGTCAGGCGTCTGCTCGACGCGGTGCCGGAGCGCGCCGTCCACGTCTCTGGGCCCGAGCTCGCGCGCGCGCTCGGGTTCACGCCCTGCGAGGTCGGCTATCTCGTGCG
>CAIUAC010000146.1 GCA_903896985.1 uncultured Sandaracinus sp. | reverse complement strand
TCTTGTCAGCCGCGCCGCCGACCTCTTCGAGCTTGTCCGCAATGCGATCGAGTACCGCCGCCGACTCTTCGCCGCCGGGCGTACTGATCGGGATGACAAGACCTTCAGCCATGAGGAGCCGCCCTGAGCGACCGGAGGGCCGCGATAAAGTCCGCGCGTGTCAGATCCGGAATCACCACAGCATCAGCGTCCGAGACGCTCACGCCCTCGCTCGCGACGGTGAAGCGCACTAACTGAGCGACTCGCGCGACGAGCGCCGACACGGCCGCGTCCGCACCGGGCGGCGCGTCAATGTCGAGCACCAGTAGCGCGAGCCTTCTCGGCGGCGTCTCGGTCGCGTCGGTCGATCTCTCGGTCACTGGCGAGGCTCTCTCTCTGCCCGCGCGTCAGCGCCGCGAGCGCGATCAGATCAGCGTGCGTGAGCTCTCGGCCCAGCGCCTCGGCGACTGTAACACCCCAATCGCTTGCGGCGATAGCGACAGCCGACGTCACCTCGCGCACCCAGGGCGACGCGCGCTCCAGGCACGCGAGCGGACAGGTGCCCGTCGGTGCGATGCCCGTCACCCGCGCGGCGTGTCGTGCCTCCCCGGCGAGGTCCGAGTCGAGCGCCGCGGGCGGCGTGTGCCCGGCGGCGGGACAGCCCCACCGCCGTTGATAATCCTGCGCCCCGGCTTCGAGCGCCGAGCGCGTGGCCTCGTCCTCGGCGCGGCTCCCGCTCGACGGCGGTGGCGAGTGCGCGAGTTCGCGAAGGAGCGCGCACCCGCACTGAGCCCGCGTCGTCTTCAGCGCGCGAGCATCAGCCCAAGCGGCAAGAGAAAAGGGCTCACCGCGAGCGGCCCCACCTCCGCGCGCTGCACCACGACGGCCGCGATCTCGGTGACCGCCTTCGCGCCGTAGAGGTCCGCGATGTGGTCTAGCCAGTCGTCGCTTGCGATCGACACACCCTTGGTCACAGACGTCAAGCCGCCGTGATCGCTTGCCCGGTGCTCGACCCCGAGCGCGTCGGTGAACGAATGGCACGCGATCAGCACGGCGTTCTGGGCGCGGCGTACGCCCGTCGCGTCAAGCGCGAGCCGCATACCCGCGGAGGTAAGCGGCTGCACCACGAACATGCTCGGCCGCGCGTCAGGCCGCAGCGAGAGCGCCTCCCTGTCAGCGTCGGAGCGTGAGCGCTCGTAGGCCGACAGCCGCGCCGCCGCGCCGGGCGCGAGGAGATCGAGCGCCGGGTCGCAGTTGGGCGACTGCTGCGACGTGGAGCCGACGAGCACTAGACGGAGGGAGGTAGAGGGATTCAAGCGGAGTCCTGACGTGGGAGGGTTCAGCCGAAGGCGACGCGGAAGGGAGCCTTGATGAAGTCGAGGTCGGTGCCCGACTCGCCCGCGAGCGTGACGGCGGTGTCCTGGATGCCTTCGAGCATAAGCTCCATGTGCAGTCGGTCGCCAATGACCGTCAGCTTCGGCTGCGCGACAAGCTGAGCAACGGGTAGCTCCCAGATCCAGAACGAGGCCGTGAGCCCGGTCCCGACCTTCTGCACAAGGATCATCTGGTATGCAGTGTCGGCGGTGAAGTTCGCGGGATAGTCGCTATCGAAGCGGAGCTTGATGCTCGCCTTCACTGCCACCGGACGACCGCCCGTGGACACCACCGCGGCGACGGTGGTGAGTTGCCCGTTGCTTGCGGTCGCACCTGGGTCGCGGACCATCTGCCAGTCGTTCGCGTAGTCGATCGTCGCCCCTTCGCAAACCAGCCGAGTTGCGCGCGCGACGGACGTGGCCAAGTACACCGACGGCGACCAGGTGAACGCCGGACCCATTTCGTCGCTTGCGCTCGCGACGCTGATCGTCGTCGGCGACGTTGCCGCTGGTCCGGTGAAGGCGCTCGCCGTGAGCGCGAGTGCCATCGACGGGATTTTGCCGTACTCGGGTAGATCGAAAGAGATGTCGCCGTAGCACCCGAAGGCCGTCACTTGCGCCGTCACGTCATTGACGAAAGCTTGCTGCACCGACAGGCTTTTGGCGTGCGTTTCGGCGGGGCAGTAGTTGTAGAGGTTGCGGACGATCTCAGTGCCGAGCACCGGAGCCGCGGACAGCGCGGGCGCAATCGACAACGCGTTGGTGCTGATGTTCGTGATCTTCGCGAACTCCATCTCGCCGTTGACCTCGACGGCGATGAAAGTGCCCTTCTTGAACTTCGTACCGTCAGTGACGTTGATGGTTGACTGAGTGCTCATGACACCACTGATGGTGTCGCCCTCGTCTGCCCACTCCGAGCCGAGCGCGTGCCGTAGAACAAGGCGCGGCGTAAGCGCCCCCGCCGTCGCTCCGTCGTCAAGCTGGTCCGCTGCCTTCGTCGTCTTGAGCAGCATCTTCAGCGCGCCGACCTTCGACGCGATACGCAGCCCGTGCACCGGGTGAATCGCGTCGAGACGGCGGACGCGCTCGTCGCCGACCGGGAGCATTTCCTCTGCGAGCCCTTCGAGGATGAGCCCGTCGCCGAGCGGGAAGACACGCGTCGGGATATTCGGGAAGGTGCTCGGTGGCGCGGGCAGCGTGCCGTAGGTG
>CAIUAC010000145.1 GCA_903896985.1 uncultured Sandaracinus sp. | reverse complement strand
GGCGGGCCAGCGTCCGAGCGCCTGCCCGCGCAGCTCGAGGCGCGTGAGGAGGTCCTTCAGGTCGCGTGGGTCAGCGACTCCGAGGCTCGCGCCTTGCGCGCTGACGAACGCGGCGAGCGGGGAGTCGGCCGCGTGCGCGTGCCCGTCCGTGCGCCCGGCGAAGGCGCCTGCCGCGGTGAACCAGGCCGCTCGCGCGGTGGGGTCACGCGGCACATCGTCGAGCGCGAGGCCACCCGGATAGGGGTAGAGCGACAGGCGTGGATCGAGGCCAGCGGGGGCGCGGCGCACGAAGCTCGAGTGGCGCGTGAGGTCCACTTCGCCTCTGCGGCTCGCGGCCCAACGCTGGAGCACGGGCGCGATGGCGTCGGCGAGGGAGGCGCCGCTGACGGTGCGCGCGCACGCCTCGTCGAGCGCGTCCCCCGCGGCGAGGCCGACGGCGAGCACGAAGACGCCGGGGCAGATCTTCGCGAGCTGCGCGACGCGACCGGTCGCATCGGCGGCGACGCGGCGCACGACGTCGAGGCGCGTGCTCGGGTGAAAGGCGCGCGCGACGCTGCGGGCCGAGCGCGGGAGGGCGCGAGCGAGCCAGAGGCGGGCGCGCCGCACGAGCGGCTGCAGGAGCGCGCGCGCGGGCAGCCCGCGGCCGGCGATGCTGTCGGCGAAGTCGGAGAATGCGTCGGAGTCCGCCGTCGCGCGCGGGCGCTCGAACCAGCGCTGAAAGTCTGTCCGGAGGCTCGAGAGTGGCAGTGTGGAGTCGACGTGGAGCGTGCCATTCGCGTACGAGATCGCGAGCGCGCGCACGGTCCCGTCCTGCTCGATCGCCTCGAGTCGCGCGCCGCCGTCGAGGCGCGCGAGCGTCACCGTCGGGCCGATCGGCGGGAGACTGACGAGATCGCGCCCGGTCAGCTCCTCGAAGCCGAACGTGCGCTGGGCCGGCAGGGTGGGCTCCCGCAGCGGATAGAACAGATAGGCGAGGTGCAGCGCGAGGCGGCGCGGCAGGGCGTCGAGCGTGCTGCCCGCCGCGCGCTCGGTCGCGACGAAGATGATGGGCACGCCGGACTCGCCGCACTCGAGGCGCAGCAGGCGCAGGGCGCGCGGCGCCCGAGTCGGCGCGTCGGCGGGGCAGAGCATGACGTGCACGCCCGACGCGAGGCGCGCGGCGTGCTCCGTCTCGAGCCACTCGACCTCCCAGCGAAACCCGGGGAGCCTGTGCACGGCCGCGCGGACCTGCTCCGCGAGGGCGCCGCCGTCGTCCGCGAGCGCGACTCCGACGCGGAGGCGCGGAATACGCTCGGCCCGCGCCGCGGCGTAGATCTGCGCCTGATAGTCGTCCTCGTCGGGGGGCTCCTCGTCGGGCGTTTCGTCGCGCTCCCCGCTGAGCAGCAGATCGTAGAGGCTGATCATGGGGCGGTCGGCTTCTCGCGCAGCCTGCGCGTCGCCTTCGGCGCCTCCGCCACGAAGGCGTCGCGGAACGGCCCGAGGAAGCGCCGACCCGGAGACCAGTCGGTGATCGCGAAGACGATCTCGGAGAACGCGCCGCGGAACTCGTGCTCGAGCGCGTGTCGGAAGTCCGCCGCCGTGCGCTGAGGGTCATTCTCGAACGCGCCGCAGCCCCACGCGCCGAGCACCAGGCTCTCGTAGCCGTAGGCCTGCGCGATGGAGAGCACGCGATGAATCCGACGTTGCAGCAAGTCCGCGGACAGCTTCTCACCGACCGTCGGCGCGTAGGGCGCAGCGCAGGTCAGCACGTCGAGCAGCCAAGGCTGCGGCAGCGGGGCGCCATCGTCGGTGCGAAACACGGGCACCGCGGGCGAGAGGATCGCCCAGTCCGTGGAGTCCTCCCCCGGGCGCTCGTCGTGCGCTGCGTACATCGGGTCTCCGACGAGCGTGGCATGGAGCGCGCTCGACCGACACAGCACCTCTTCTTGGGCGAGCGAGCCCTTGAGGAAGCCGCCGCCGGCGTCGGTGCCGTTCGCGAAGTTGAGCGCGAGCGGGCGCAAGCCCTGCTGCACGAAGCGCCGCGACGCGGCCAGCGTCGTCTCGTTGCACACCTGAACGCGGGTGTCGGTCGGGGCGCGAGGCTTGGGCTGCGGCAGCACCTCATCCGGCGGAATGCTGCGCTTGGCGTTGAACGCGGCGCGGACCGCGGCCTCGAGCGTCACCTGCTCACCGGCGCCGTTCTGGTAGCTGCCTTTGCGGGTGGCAGCCACGGCCGACTCGCCCAGCCGCACGCCGGTGCGCCGCGGGATGCGCAGCTCGGTCTGACGCGCAGCGGCGAGGTCCGCGGAGTCGAGGCAAGGCAGAAATACGAGGTGGGTCATGGGGGCGCTCGTCGGCATGACCGTAGGGACGCTCGAAGGCAACGCCGACTGACAGCGCGCGCGAAGAAACCTCCGCTCGAACGAAAACTGCGTCCTCGCTGTCAGACGGGGGCTCGCCGCAGCGTCTCCCCTTCCGGGAGCCCTCACCGTATGAACCTGTACACCGGCACGACGAACCGCAGCGCGCTCCTCACCAAGGCTTCTCGGCTGGCCGACCGGCTGGGAATCGCCCGCGCAGCGCTCAAGGTGCGCGCGCTCGCGGGGAGCCCCGTCGGGCTGACGCTGACGCTCTCGTTCGGCGAGGTGGAGGTGCAGCGCTCGTGCGAGAGCCAGCCCGGCAAGGACGAGAACCTCGGCGCGCTGACGCAGTGGCTCGAGGACCTCGCGCGCAATCAAGAGCGTGGCATCGAGCACCTCGGCGAGGCGCTGCACGGCGACGGCCTCTCGCTCGCGCTGTTCGACGCGGCGGATTGCGAGCCTCGCGCCGCGCGCACGAACCGCTATCAAGGGGATATGTCCGCGCAGGAAGCGTGGGAGTTGGTGTGCAAGTCGGCTGCGCGCCTCGACCTGCCGGAGCGCGCCGTCTGGCTCGGGCGCGATGGAGATACTGCCGTGTTGCGCCTCGACCTCGGGGGACGCGTCGTCGAGAAGCGCAGCGAGCGGCAGGACGGCGCGCGCGCGAACGCGGCGGCGATCGCCCTGTGGATGCAGTGCCGAGCGAGGCACTTCGAGCGCGGGATCGACAGAGACTTGGTGCGCGTGATGTCGGCCTATCTGCTGCCGGGAGGCGCCTGAGATGAAGGTCCGCATCGAGCTCGAGGCGAGCGAAGCCTCTGCCGCGGTCCACGCGCTCGCCGCGATGGCGGACGCGTTCGACGGCGTGCTGAAGGCCTCCGCCCTCGGCCTCGCGCATGTCGTCCGGCTCGAAGACCTGAGGACGACTGGCGTCTTCGGGGCGTTCGAAGACCTCGTCAACGGCGACCTGACCGAGGGGGACCTCTCGGTGTCGGTCTCCGACGCGGGCGACTGTCTCGACGGCTCGCTCGACGGGGAGCTCGTCTTCGACGTCGACGAGGCGATCGGCTGCCGCCGCGAGGCGAGGGAGCACGGCGACCTCTTGCTCGACATGCTCGCGCGCCTCTCGCGGCTCGAGCTGACGGCGGTCTCCGTGAAGCTCGGCCGCACCAAGGCGACGCTCGAGCAGGCCGCTCACCTCGTCATCCTCTGCGCGCGGCACTTTCAGGTCGAGCTGCCGCCGCTCAGCGCTCGCAGCTTCGACGACGAGGCCGAGGCGACCGAGGAGGATGACGAGAACGAAGAAGAGGAGGACGAACAGGACGACGAGGAAGACGACGAGGACGACGAGCCGCAGGCGCTCGACGACGAGGGCTTCCCTGCGGGCGGGTGGGGCCATCCCGTCGGTGCGTCCTCGCCGCGTCGGCAGAAGCTCGGCCTGGATGAGGAGCTGTACTTGCTGGTCGCCGAGCTGACCTGGCCGTGCAGCGCTGCGGACGTGCGCGCGCGCCGACTGCACGCGCTCGCCAAGCGTCACCCCGACCCGATTCGCGTCCACAATCCCGACCTCGCGGACCGCTACGAAGAGGAATACAAGCGCTTGCAGCACGGCTACGACGCGCTCCTCGTGCGCTGCGCGGCGGCGGGGCGTCGATGACCAACCCTCCGCGCCCTCCCGGTCGCCGCGGCCCTCGCGCGGGGCTCTCCTCGCCGTTTCATGCGCGCGCTGCGCTCCGCGCGCTCGTCACGCTGCGCCTGCGGCTCGAGGCGTCGATCCTGTCGATGCTCGACTACGGCTCTCCGCCGTCGTCGCGCCTCGCGCCGGGGGCCAAGCCGAACTCCCGCGCTCAGCGCGCGCGCCTGCGTCGTCAGCTCGCGCGCCTCGAGGCGCACCCGCTCGATCGTCGCGCGGAGCCGCTGCCTCGCTGCGACGCGCTCGGCACCGCGCTCGGCCTCGAGCGGCTCGAGGTCGACCTCTTCGCGCTCGCGACGAACGACGTCTTCGAGCGGCTCGCGGCGCTGCCCTTGCCGAAGGGCGCGATGCCGACCTTCGCGACGCTCACGCAGGTGCTCGCCGCTGCGCTCGCCGTCCCGCTCGACACCGTGAGCGCCGCGCTCGCGCCGACCGCGAGCCTGCGCCGCGCGGGCCTCGTCGAGCTCGGCGACGCCGAGGCGGGCGTGCGCTTTCGCCCGGGGCCGATCGGCGCGCGCTGGCTCGACGTCGACGACGACGCCGAGCCGATGACGCAGGTCTTTCAGGCGGATCAGCCGGCGGAGTGGGCGTTCGCGGACTTCGCGCACGCCGGGCTCGACGCCGAGATCTTGCGCGATCAGCTGCGCGTGGCGCTCGCGGCGCGCCGTGGCGTGCGCGTCGTCGTGCGCGGTCCGGAGGGGAGCGGGCGGCGCTCGCTCGTGCGGGCGGTCGCGGCGGAGCTAGGGGCGGTGACGTGGCGGCTGCGCGCCGGCGAAGATGCGTTGAGCCCCGACGATCTCGCGCGCCTCGCGGTGGTGTCCGTCGCGCGCGAGGGAGGCGTGGTCCTGCTCGTCGAGCCGACCACTGGCGGGATGCGCTCGATGTTTCAGCGCGCCTATTTCCCTGGGCGGCGGCGTCCGCGCCCCGAGCCTGTCGAGGAGGCCGACACCGACGTGCGCCCGGATGTGCCGCTCGTCTTCATCGTCGATCAGTCGGACGATGAAGACGACGAGAGCCCCTTCTCCATGCCGACCGAGACCCCGCGCGCGGACGTCGTCGTGCAGCTGCCGCCGATGCCGCCCGCGGTGCGCGAGCGCGCGCTCAAGCGCGCGATCGGCTGCACGGACGAGGTCGCGCCGGAGTGGCTCAAGGGCGCCGCGACCCGCGGGGTCGCCGTCGACACCGTCGCGCGCGCGGCGAAGGCGCTCGTCGCCGTCGGTCACGCGGACCCCGCGCTCGTCGAGCGGCACCTCTCGCACCTGATGGGCCGTGAGGGGAAGAGCGCCGCGAACGAGGCGAGCCCGCGCCCGAAGAGCGCGCTCCCCTACGACCTCGGCTGGATCTGCACGGACACGCCCGCGGACGCGCTGGTCGGTGCGATCTCGCGCGGCCCGCGCGGCTGTATGTTGTTCTACGGGCCGCCGGGCACGGGCAAGTCCGCGCTCGCCGAGGAGGTCGCGCGCCGCAATCAGCTGCCCGTCATCACCCGCACCGCGTCGCAGCTCTTGTCGAAGTACGTCGGCGAGAACGAGAAGAACCTCGCCGCGGCGTTCGCAGAGGCCAAGTCTCTCGGCGCCGTGCTGATCCTCGATGAGGCCGACTCGTTCCTCGCGCCGCGCCGCAACGCGCAGCGCTCGTGGGAGGTGTCCCAGGTCAACGAGCTCCTCGTGCAGGTCGAGCGCTTTCACGGCTGGCTCATCTGCACGACCAACTTCCTCGAGGGGCTCGACGAGGCGGCGCTGCGGAGGTTCGCGCTGAAGGTGCGCTTCGAGCCGCCGAACGCGACGCAGCGACTCGCGCTCACGCGCGCCGCCGCGCTCGCGCTCCACCTCGAGTGGACGGACACCCACGCTGCGCAGATCGGCGCCATCCTCGCGCGCGCGCCCGGGCTGACGCCGGGCGATGTCGCGGCCGTGGTCGAGCAAGTGCAGCTGGTCGGCGGCGTCGCCGACGCGGTCGCGCTCGCCGAGCGGCTGGTGCGCGAGGCGTCGATCGGCAAGAAGACGGCGGGCGTGGTGGGGTTTGGGTGAGGCGCTGGGCGGGCGCGCGCGCGGAGGTCGTGACCGGCGTGTCGAAGCTCGAGTCCCGAGCTCCGAATCCCGACTCTCGAGTCCCGCGCTCCACATCACGAGCTCCGACTCCAGAGCTTCGAATCCACCACTCCGAATCACGAACTCCGACTGTCGAGTTCGGCGCGCCGAGCGCTCAGGCCGCGTGGGCCTCGCTCGTCGTGGTCATTCGATGCACCCAGAGGTCGGCGAGGGCGCGCGTCTCGCGGAGCCAAGGGCCGCCTTGGCGCGAGGCGGTCCAGCGCACGGAGTCGGCGTCCATGCTCAGGTAGCTGCGGACTCCGCACATCGCGTAGGAGAGGCCCTGATCGGCGGTCAGGATTCCGTCGCGCCCAAAGGGCGAGTGGTTGACGCTGTGCCCGACGATCTGTGGGATTCGCCGCGCGCCGGCGCTCGCGACGAGGTCGTGCGCGTACGTCCAGAGCGCGCCCTCGTCTCGGTCGAAGTACGCGTGCGAGAAGTCGCGCGTCACGGCCGCCGCGCGGAGCAGCTGGTTGGCGTGCGCGACGAGCGCGCGAGTCCCCTTGCCGTGCCCGGCCTCGCGCGCCTCGACGCGGAGCTGCCGCCCGAGCGCGGGCTGCAGGCCGCCGTGCAGGCAGAGCCAGCCGTGCACCTCGGCGGCCGCGTGGAGGCGCCCCTCGGCGGCCTCGTCCCGGAGCCGCGCGCCGACGCGCCTCGGCGACGGCAGGTTGCGCGCGTAGGCGTCGCAGTCGCGCATCAGCTCGAGCTCGTGGTTGCCGAGCAGGCGCACGACCTCGCCGCCGTCGCGGGCGGCCTCGTCCTGGAGCCTGCGGAGCAGATCGAGCACCTCGATCGAGTGCCGCCCGCGATCGACGCAGTCGCCGAGCTGCACGAGGCGGCCGCGCCCGCCGCACCAACGCCGGCGCGAGTCGAGGAGCCCGGCGTGCTGCAGGGTCTCGACGAGTCCGTCGAGGTCGCCGTGCACGTCGCCGAGGATGATGGTGGGGAGCGGCGCGCTCGGGGATTGGCTGCGGCGCGCGCGCTCGCTCGTGCGGCGCGGCGTCTGGGCGCGAGGGCGGGGGCTCTTCGGGGCGAGGTCGAACGATTCGCTCATGCGGCGCTCCTGGTGGTTACACTCCCCGCCGCGGCGCTCGAGGCCGTTCGGGCGGGCAGAGTGAGGGTCTGTATTAACAAGACGCCGGAGACGTGGGCGTTCTGACAGGGCGAGGGCCCGAGGTGGAGATGACCGCGACTCGACGGCTCGAGGCGACGACGCTCGAGCGGCTCCCTGCGCCCGAGCGCGCCGCGCTCTGCGCTGAGCTGCTCGTCGGCGTGACGCACCTCGCGCTCGACATCGACGGCGTGATCACGGCGGCGCCGCGCTTCGTTTGCGCGCTCTCCAAGGCGGCGCGCGAGGCGCGGCTCCGCGTCAGCGTCGTCACGAGCCGCTCGCCCGCGCCCGAGGCGCTCGAGGCGACGCGCGCAGAGCTGCGCGGGCTGCGCATCACCTTCGACGCGCTCCACGCGATCGCGCCGATGGGCACTGACGCGTCGTGCCCGCACCGTGGGCTCGATTGGTACCAGCAGTGGCTCTGGCTGAAGGTCGCGTATTGCGAGCGCGAGGGCGTGCAGCTGCTCGTCGACGACGACGCGAAGGTGATCGACCTCGCCGCGCGCTTCTCGCGGAAGCTCCGCACGGTGCAGGTGTGGAGCGGGTGACGTCGAGCGCGCGCGGGGGAGCGTGCGCGGGCACCGTCGAGCCGCAGCGTGAGGAGTAGCGGCGTGCATCACGGACCGACGGTGATGAAGCGCCGCTCGGGGAGGAGCAGCGCCGTCAGCCGCCCGCCGCCCTCGAGCGTCGCGGAGCCAGTGTCGATCGCGAGCACGTCGCCTGTGTCGAGCGGCTCCTCGCGCGCCTGATGTCCCATGATCAGCGGGCGCCCGAGGGGCGGCATCGCCTCGGGTTCCGTCGCGCCCCAGAGGAGCGCGCTCGGGTGGTTCGCGACGAAGAACGGCACGACCTCGTCGAGCGTCAGCCCGGTCAGCGCGACGCTCCCTGGGACGCCGCCGTGAATCAGCCAGTACCTCTGGCCCATCACCTCGAGGTCGCCGACGAGGGCCAGCGTCTCGAGCCACGCGCGATGGGCCGCGGGTACGCGATACGCCTGGGTCTCCAGCTCGCCGATGCCGCGCCCCGTGACCCCGTACGAACGCAAGGTCGCGAGCCCGCCCATCATCGGCCGCAGCACCCAGTCGTCGAGGCCGTCTCCGCGCAGCCAGGCGAGCAGCCAGTCCTCGTGGTTGCCGCGCACGCCGACCGCGCCGCGCGCGAGGAGGCGCGCGATCGTGCCGGCGCTGTCGAGGCCGCGGTCGATCACGTCGCCCGCGACGAGCAGCGGCCGGTCGCCGAGGAGCGGCAAGAGCGCGTCGAGCAGGTCGCTGCGCCCGTGCACGTCACCGAGCACGGCGACCGGGCGATCGAAGCGGAACGTCGCGATGAGGTCGGCCAAGCGCTCAGCGTAGCCCAGGTGTGCGCGGGCGGTGCGCAGGGGGCGGTGGGCTCGGCGGCGCTCCTCGTCCTCGGACGCCAGCCATCGCTCGAGCGTCGCAAACGCTCGACGCCGGGCGCGCGGCGCACGCACGGCGCGCTGTTGTTGAGCAATCTCTCGAGCTGGGTGCGCGACTCACCTCACGCCCCCGCACCGGCGTAGCGCCGCACCGCGCGCTCGAACGCTCGGAGCGCTTCGGGGTAGTTGAACCTGTGCGCTGCGCCACCTTCCCACGGCGCGCCTGCTCCACTGTACGGCAGCTCGACGAGCGTCACATCCTCGCGACCGGCGGCGAGGCCGCGCGCGATGCTCGTCCCGAGCAGCGAGTCCTCCGTGCAGTGGAGAATGGTGGACCCCGCCGGCACGCGCTCCGCGAAGCCCGCCTCGAGCGTCTGACACGGCGACGGGCGCCCCGCGCGGCTACGAACGAACGCCACGCCGAGCCGGCAGAGCGGCGCGCACGCCGGCGCCACGAGCAACAGCGGAACACCGTGCCCATGCGCGCGATTGCGCAGGTCGAGGGCGACCCGCGCGCCGATGCTCACGCCGACGACGAGCCCTGGCTGGAACGCGTCGAACGCCTTCTGCGCTTGGGCGAGCACTCCCGGCAGGGTCGCCGGGAGCAGCGCGGCGCTTACTCCATTCAGCGCTTCGAATCTCGGCGCGAGGACGTCCTCCAACAGATGCTCACGGTGGAGTCGCCGAAGACACTCCACCCGCCGACCTGCCCCGCCCGACACACCGTGCAAATAGAGAACTCGCATGCAATCACCGTCCGCTCTCATAGGCGTCCGCAGCGCCCGCGGCAATCGCGCGCTCGTCATCGAGACCAACGTCGTTATTCGTCCACGAATCCGCCCCGCTGCGGCGGCGCGCTAGAAGCCGCGCAGCGCTGCGGGGACGAGCGAGGGCGCGCGCGCCCCGGTCCCGAGGGACGTCGAGGCTCCCGAGCCACCCCAGCAGAGCGGCGGGCCCGCCGCGTTCCACGCGCACACCACGGGCCCCGAGACCCGCACTCGCAGGGCAGCGCCGACGCCCGGCAGGCTCGGCAGCGCCCTCATCGTCGAGCTGTCTTCAGGCCGAAAGATCTGCCCGTCGCGCGACACTCCGCTGCACCAGATCGCGCCGCCGCGCACGAGCGCGCAGATATCCTCTGCGGAGTGCGCGCTGAGATCGAGCACGTCGCTGATGCCCACCATCGGCGTCGGGCGCGCGTACACCGCGGCCATCGGGTCCGCGCTGCCGAAGACGTTCTGACCCCAGCAGAGGACCGACCCCGCCTCGAGGCGCGCGCAGCTGAAGGTCTCGCCCACCTCGATCTCGGCGACGTGAGCCAGTCCGGCGACCCGATGAGGCGCCGCGGGCGCGCCGCGTCGGCCCGTCGCGGCTTGCCCGTATTCGTTGCCGCCCCAGCAGCTGACGCTGCCGTTGCGATGCCGCACGCACGC
>CAIUAC010000144.1 GCA_903896985.1 uncultured Sandaracinus sp. | reverse complement strand
CTTCACCTTCATGTTCGGCGCGGCGCTGCTGCCGGTGCTCGTCGCCGTCGGGCTCGGCTCGCTCGGCGTCTGCGCGCTCGCGCTGCGGACGCGCAGCGCCGCCTGAGTCAGTCGGGCTCCGCCTCGCCGCCGTAGATGCCCTTGGCCATCAGCGAGGTCGCGGCCTTCGCGCGCGCGGCGTACACCGCCCGGCGCGCGCGGCCGATGCCTTCGTCCGCGGGAGCCGCGAGCGCGGCGAGCTCCGCGAGGTGACACGCGAGCGCGAGCTCGCCCTGCGCGACGAGCGCCGTCGCGCGCGAGGCGAGCTTCGACGCGCCGCCGGCGAGCGCCGCGAGCTCCCGCGCGACCTCGGCGCGCGGGGCGGGCTCGAGCGCCGCGGGGTCGCCGTCCCACCAGCCGCCGTAGGTGCGCCAGAGGTTGCGCACGATGAACTCGGGCTGATCGTAGACGGGCCGCAGCCAGGGGCGCGCGACGAGGTGCGCGGGCGCCTTCACCGCGTGGATCACGTCCACTAGCCGCGCGCCCTCGTTCATCAGCGTGAGCGTCTGATCGTGCAGCGACTCGAGCAGCTCGGCGGTCGTCGAGAGCGCCTCGTGCACCTCGTCCTCGCCCCAGATCGGCACGCCGTGTCCGGGGCAGAGCACGGTGGCCCGCAGGGTCGCCATCGTCCGCAGCGCGCGCGCCCACTCGCGCGGAAAGCGCTGCACTTTCTGCGGATTTCCCGCGTTCGGAGAGCACCAGATGAAGAGATCGCCCGTGCAGAGCAGGCGCCGCTCGGGGACGAACGCCCACGTCGCGTCGTCCGTCTCGCCGCGCGCGTGAAAGAGCTCGACGCGCAGCCCACCGACCTCGAGCGTGTGCCGGTCCGCGAACGTCTCGTCGGGGTAGCGGTAGTTGCCGGGCCACTCGAGCTTCGTCCGGAACTGCCGCGCGTTGATGCAGGCGTTGTAGCCGCGCGAGAGCTCGTAGCGCCGGAAGCGGTCGGGCACGGCCTCGTGCGCGACGACGTGCGGCGCGCGCCAGCCTCGAGCCGCCGCCTCCGCCTCGAAGCGCTCGACGCCGAAGACGTGATCGACGTGCCCGTGCGTGTAGACGACGTGCGAGACGCGCGCCTCGGAGAACGTGCGCACCGCCGAGTGCACGTGCGCCGACAGCAGGAAGCTGCCGACGTCGATCAGCACCAGCCCGTCGTCGGTCGCGATCGCCGTCGCGTTGGCGAAGCTCGACACGAACGCGACGCGGTCGGCGACCTCCTCCCACGCCATCAGCGGCGTGAACGGCGAGACGTCGAGCGGATCGAGCTCGCCGAGCCAGAGCTTGTCGAAGTGCGTTCGGATGAGGCCCATCGCGCGACTGTAGCCGGAGTGCGCGCCGCTCCGGAACAACGCCTTCGGCTCCGCGCGCTGAGCGGCTATCCTCCGCCGCGATGGCCAAGACCAACGCCGCGCGCGTCCTCGATGGGCTCTCGATCACCTACGAGCTGCGCGAGTACGAGGTCGACGTCGACGACCTCTCGGCGGGCGCCGTCGCGCGGAAGCTCGGGATGCCGCTCGAGCAAGTGTGGAAGACGCTGCTCGTCAAAGGCGACGGCAAGCACCTCGGCTTCGCGCTCCTGCCGGGCGACGCCGAGCTCGACCTGAAGGCGTACGCGCGGCTCGCGGGCGTCAAGAGCGCGGAGCTCGCGGCGTTGAAAGAGGTGCAGCCGCTGACGGGCTACATCCGCGGCGGCGTCACCGCGCTCGCCGCGAAGAAGCCGTATCCGGTGTTCGTCGATGAGGAGCTCATGCTCCACGATGTCGTCAGCGTCTCCGCCGGCGTGCGCGGCACTCAGCTGCTCGTCGCGCCCGACGACTACGTGCGCGCGACGACGGCGACGCTCGGCCCGCTCGCGCGACCGCGCTAGACGACCCGCCAGCCCCACACGAGGCCGGTGACGATCGCCGTCAGCGCGACGAGCACCGAGAACGCGCGGTGCGTGCGCGGCGCCCGCGCGAGCCGCGCGAGAGGCCAGCCCGCGAGGCCGCTGATCAGCGCCATGCCGAGCACCGAGCCCGTGCCGAAGCAGAGCACATAGGCGAGGCGCGCGCGCACATCGGTGAACGCGGCGGTGACCAGCGCCGTCAGCGCGCCGCTGCCCGCGAGGCCGTGCACGACGCCGACCACGAACGGCCGCAGCGCGAGCGTGCTCCCGGCGACGTGCAGATGGCTCGGCTCGCCGCCGTGCGCGTGCGCCGCGCCG
>CAIUAC010000143.1 GCA_903896985.1 uncultured Sandaracinus sp. | reverse complement strand
CGAGCGGCGCCGCCGTCGCCTCGACCGAGTCGCTGAGCACCGCCTCCGCGCGCGAGCCGAACGCGACCGCCCGCACGCGCGAGCCGGGCGGCGCCGCGCTGAGCAGCGCCGCGATCGTCGGCTCGATGCGCCCGCGCGCCGGCCCGAGCGTCGAAGGCGACGCGTCGATCAGCAAGATCAGCTCGACCGGCGCCCCCGCGCGCGTCCCCGCCGCGACGCGCACGCGCGAGCAGACCTCGTCGCCGCAGCGCGCTCGCCACGCGCTCGCCGTCAGCGGCGCGCCGCTCGCCGCCGTCGCCGCGAGGTCCGCCGTGAACCACGGCTCCACCGTCACCGGCGCATCGTCGGTGCTCAAACCATCGACCGTCGCGCCGAGCAGCTGCGGGGCGCGCACCGTGAGCTGCGCCGCGGCCGCCCGCGGATCCTGCCCGCGCGCCGGCAGCACCAGCCGCACCACGCCGCCATGCTGCGTCGCAGGCGCGACCCAACGCACGCGCACCGTCAGCTCCGCCCCCGCGCTCACCGGCGCCGCGCGCACGACGATGGCCTCGCCGCGCGCGTCGCTCACGCGCGCCGCGTGCCCGACCGGCAGCGGCAGCGCGCTCTCTTGCGGCCGCGCCCGCACGGAGTCGTCGTACGCCTCGCCGCCCGCCGCGCCGCGCACCGAGCCAGCACGACAGCCGTTCGGGCTGCAGACCTCGAGCCCCGCGAGCCACGCGCCCGGCGGCACCGCGAGCCGATAGCGCACCTCCGCCGGCAGGCGCGCCGTCGACTGAAAGCGCAGCGTCTCGACCGCCGTCGCGAGCCCATCGTCGAGCGTGACGTCCACGCCGTGCTCCGCCTCGCGCACGCCCGCCGGCGCCGTCAGCGCCTCCCCCGCGCGCACCGGCAGATCGGGGGGCGTCGGTCCGCGGAGCGCGCGCTCGTGCCGGGCCAGCGCCTCGGCGTCGGCGAGCGCGTCGAGCCCACCCTCCGCGAGCGGGTCTGCGTCGGCGTCCGCGTGCGTCGTCGGCTCGTCCGCGCGCACCGCGCTGCTCGGCGCGAGCCCGAGCGACGCGAGCGCGACCCAGACGAACGCAGCGAACCGGCGCATCACGACTGACCTTGTCACGCCCCGCTAGACGCCGCCCGGCCGCGGAGGTTCCCGCGGCAATGCCCGCCGGCTTCACGAGCCCCACATCCCCGCGACGGGCTGCTATGCTCCGGCCCACGTGCGCCGAGGCGGTGCGCGAAGGAGTGAGGGACGCGATGGGGATCGTCGATTTCATCCGCAACGGCGTGCAAGAGATCGTCATTGCGAGGCCGACCGACAAGAAGACCATGCTGGTCTACAAGTGGGCTGACCCGACCATCCCGATGTTCAGCCAGCTGACCGTCGACGCCGACGAGGCCGCGGTGTTCTTCCGCGATGGCTCGATCGTCGGGACGCTGCGCACGGCGGGCGTCGGGCAGCGGCACACGCTCTCCACGCAGAACATCCCGTTCCTCTCGAACTTCGTCGACTCGTTCACGGGCGGTCGGATCTTCAAGACCGACCTCTTCTTCGTCACGACGCGGCCGATCTACGACCTCGCGTTCGGCGGAGAGCTCGGCCCGGTCGCCGACCCGATGCTCGGTGAGCTCGTCGTGCCGAAGATCTACGGCACGGCGGCGTTCCAGATCATCGATCCCGAGGCGTTCCTCCTCAAGTACACCGGCATGCGTCAGTCCGGGGCCGATGATCTGAAGTGGATCAAGGGCCTCGTGATGAACAGCATCCGCACCGTCGTCGGTGAGGTGCTCGTCAGCGAGCAGAAGTCGATGCTCGAGATCCTGCCGCTGCAGTCGCAGCTCGCAGAGCGCTTCATCGCGCGCGCCCCGGATCTCAACGCCATCGGCGTGAAGATCGTCTCGATGGGCGAGTTCCGCATCAACATCGGCGACGAGGATATGGCCAAGCTCTCCGCCGCGCAGGCCGAGTTTGGCAAGGCGCAGCGCGCCGCGCGCATCGCGAACATCGGCATCGCCGAGGCCGAGGCGAAGGCCAAGCAGAAGCAGTTCGAGCTCGACCAGTCGTTCCAGAACGAGTCGCGCTACGTCCAGCAGCTCGCGGGCGGCGACGTCGGCACCTACGCGGCGAGCCGCGCGATGATCGGCGCCGGCGCCGGCATGGCGAAGGGCGGCGGCGAGGGCGGCGGCGGGCCGATGATGGCCGGCGCAGGGCTCGGCGTCGGCATGGGCATGGCCGGCATGCTCCAGCAGGGCATGCAGCCGCGCCCGCAGCAGCAGTACGTGCAGCCGCCCGTCGCGCCCGTCATGGCGGCAGGCGCTGCGGTCGCGGCCGGCGGGGCCAACGTCACCTGCCCCGGCTGCAGCGCCGCCGTGCCTCCGGGCAAGTTCTGCCAGGAGTGCGGCACGACGCTCGCGCCGCGCCCGAAGTTCTGCCCGTCGTGCGGCACGCAGGGCGCCGCCGCGGCGAAGTTCTGCGCGAGCTGCGGGACGAGCTTCGGGAGCTGATCCAGTCCGCTCGTCGGAGTCGAGAGTCCATGTTCAAGAGCGAGCCGGCCCCTGGTCGGCTCGTTCTCTTTGGGGGGAGGGCGACGATGTTCAAGAAGCTGCTCATCGTGTGTTTGGCCGCGCTTGGCGTGGCGGGTTTCGCTGGCTGTGCCGAGGAAGACCCCTGCCCGACGGGCGGCGTCGGAACGCTCGTCGTCACCTACGCGGGGCTCCCCGCGGGAATCACGGGTGACATCACGCTCGAGGAGGCCACGCCCGTCCTCGTGACGGCGCCGACCACGCTGACGGGCGTCGCAGCGGGTCCCCTGCAGTCGCGCGGCGGGCTCACGACCGCCCCCGATCCGCGGATTCGCACGGTCTACGCCGCGGCACCGCAGGACGTCTGCGTGCGCGCAGGCGCGAGCACTCCGCTCACCGTCGTGTGGGCGCCCGTCCCGACCAGCCACCACCTCTGGAGCACGAACGGCAGCGGCGGCACCGGCGACCTGCTCG
>CAIUAC010000142.1 GCA_903896985.1 uncultured Sandaracinus sp. | reverse complement strand
GCGGGCGTGATCCCCGGCACCGACACGAGCATCCCGTACACGGACGTCGACGGGCTCGCCGCCTACCTCGGGCCGAACCTCGACACGCGCGTCGTGCTCACCTGCCTCTCGGACCACATGAGCACCACCGCGGGCACGGCGCTCGCGGCGCGCGGCTACCGCGCGGTGCGTCATCTGCAGGGCGGGATGAGCGCGTGGGTCGCGGCGGGCTATACGCTCGACCCTTGAGGTATCCGACTCCGACGCTCGGGCCCCCTGGATGAGCGTGAGTGGCCCATAGGTCCGCGATACTACTTCAGTTCTGGGGCTCTCTCGCGGACAGTTCACTTGACTCGGCGCGGGCTGGCCCGGATGCTGTCCTTGCCGCGCGCGGCGCGGCCACCATGGAAGAAACCCAGCTCGAGCCCTTGGAACTTGGCAGCTACGCAGACTCGACCGGCGGCAGCGACGCCTCGCGCGAGTCCGCCTCCTCGCCGTCTCCGCCCGTGCTCGTCCCCGGACCGGCGCTGTTCATCAACCGCGAGCTCTCGTGGCTCGAGTTCAACCAGCGGGTGCTCGCCGAGGCGCGCAATCCCGAGGTGCCGCTGCTCGAGCGGCTCAAGTTCCTCACCATCGTCGCGGCGAACCTCGACGAGTTCTTCATGGTGCGGGTCGCTGGGCTGATGGGGCAGCAAGTCGCGCAGGTGAAGGATCACCAAGCCGACGGGATGAGCGCCGCCGAGCAGCTCGTCGCCATCTCGAAGCGCGCGCGCAGGATGTTCGACGACATGTCGATCGCGCTCCGCGAGGAGCTCTTCCCCGAGCTCGCCTCGCACGGAGTCCGCATCATCACGATGCGCGAGCTCGACAGCGCCGGGCGCGAGTTCGTGCGGCATCACTTCCGCACGCAGGTGCTGCCGGTGCTGACGCCGCTCGCCATCGACCCGGGGCACCCGTTCCCGCACCTGCGCAACAAGAGCCTGAACCTGATCGCGATG
Organism: uncultured Sandaracinus sp.; assembly: GCA_903896985.1. Lineage (GTDB taxonomy): Bacteria > Myxococcota_A > Polyangia > Polyangiales > JADJQN01 > CAIUAC01. The sequence goes on along the minus strand of CAIUAC010000142.1, from coordinate 2,572 downwards.
CTCTCGGGCGCGCGGCAAAAGGACGCGCCGCCGGCGTTCGCCGTCGTGCAGGTGCCCGGCGTGCTCAAGCGCTGCGTGCAGGTGCCTGGCGCGGAGGGACGCGCGGCGTTCGTGCTGCTCGATGACGTGATCGCGGCGAACATCGGCGAGCTCTTCCCGGGCTTCCGCTGCCTCGGCGCTTGGCCGTTTCGCCTCGTCCGTAACTTCGATCTCTCGATCGACGACGAGGAGGCGGAGGACCTGCTCGAGAGCGTGCAGCAGGAGGTCCGCCGCCGCGATCGCGGCGCCGCGGTGCGCCTGACCATCGACGCGAACGCCTCGCCCGACGCCATCGAGATGCTGCGCGAGTCGCTCAACCTCTCGCAGGAGCACGTCTATCCCTTCGACGGTCCGCTCAACCTCGTCGACCTCGCCGCGCTCGCGCAGCCGCTCGAAAAAGACCCCGGCATGCGCGACGAGGCGTTTCGCCCGCAGGTCCTCCCGCCGTTCCGCGACGAGGACAATCTCTTCGAGGTGATCACGCGCGGGGATGTGCTGCTGCACCATCCCTACGAGTCTTTCGACCCCGTCGTGCAGTTCATCGAGCAGGCGGCGCACGATCCGCACGTCCTCGCGATCAAGCAGACGCTCTATCGCACGAGCGGCGACAGCCCGATCATCAAGTCGCTCGTGCGCGCGGCGGAGAACGGCAAGCAGGTCACGGCGCTCGTCGAGATCAAGGCGCGCTTCGACGAAGAGAACAACATCGTCTGGGCGCGCAAGCTCGAGGAGTCCGGCGTGCACGTCGTGTACGGCCTCGTCGGGCTCAAGACGCACGCGAAGGCTGCGCTCGTCGTGCGGCGCGAGGGCGATCAGCTCAAGCGCTACGTGCACCTCGGCACCGGCAACTACAACCCTTCGACGGCGCGGCTCTACACCGACGTCTCGCTCTTCACGGCGCGTCCGGAGTTCGGCGAGGACGCGACCTCGCTCTTCAACCTGCTCACCTCGTGCACCGCGCCGCCGACCTGGCGCAAGCTCACCGTCGCGCCGCTCGGCCTGCACGAGCGCATCCTCGGGCTCGTCGAGCGAGAGGCCGCGAACGCGCGCGCCGGGCGCCCTGCGCGGATCATCGCGAAGCTCAACTCGCTCGTCGATCCGGACGTCATCCTCGCGCTCTATCGCGCGTCGATCGCGGGCGTCGAGATCGACCTGATCGTGCGCGGGATCTGCTGTCTGCGCCCAGGATTGCCTGGGATCAGCGAGCGCATCCGCGTCACGAGCATCATCGATCACTTCCTCGAGCACGCCCGGATCATGCTGTTCGAGGCGGGCGGCGCGCGCGAGGTCTACGCGACGAGCGCTGACTGGATGCCCCGCAATTTTCAGCGCCGCGTCGAGGTGCTCTTCCCGATCGAGGACGAGGCGATCAAGACGCGGCTCGTCCGCGAGGTCCTCGGCACGCAGCTCCAAGACAACGTGAAGGCGTGGTTGCTGCAGGCGGACGGCAGCTACGAGCGCAAGACCAAGGGCCCTGACGAGGAGCCCGTGCGCAGCCAGCGGCGCTTCTTGGCGAGCGCGCGCGACCTCGCGGAGAAGGCTGATCAGAAGGCGCTCCGAGACCGCCCCTTCGTCGTGCGCCCCGTGCGCAACCTCCCGACCAAGAGCCAGAAGGCTGGGCTCGTGCTCGAGACGGACAAGAAGGAGCCGTCGAGCCCGGGCAGCGTCGGCGCGGGCGCGCGCGGCGTGCCGCCGTCCGACCGCACCTGAGAGAGGGCGCTTCGCGGGCAGGCGCGCCGAGCGTCAGTCCTCGCCGCGACCCGCGTCGTGCTCGATGACGTCGACGTCTGCGGTCGTCGCCGTCTCGACCTCGAGCTCAGCGAGGAAGCGCGCGAGGAGCCCCTCGACCATCAGCTCCATTTGCTCCCGTCGGAGCCTGCCCTCGAGGTAGTCGCTCCGGCACTCGTCGTACTTCGGCCGATAGGCGCTGACGAGGCGCTTGTAGCGCGCGACCTGCTGCCAGATCCGCTCGTGATTCTTCGCATAGAGCGCGACGAGGGACGCCGCCGACGCGCCCGTCAGCAGCAGCCCGATCGGGCCGCCGAGGAACGCGCGCACGAGGACGGCGACCACCGTGACGCCCGCCGCGCCCTTCAGGAGCTTGGCGCCCGCGCCGGGCGCAGTCGCTTGGTCCCACGCGACGTCCCACGCCTCGCGCGTCGCGAGGAGCAGCGCGAGGAACTTCACGCGGTCTCTCCCTGTCGCCCAATGGCGCTGAATGGCCGCGTGCAGAAAACCGCTGAACGCGTCGTGGATCGCGGGGGCATCGGCCATGGCCGGCAACGTAGCCTCATGCTCGGCGCTCCGAAAGGCGCGCGTCGCGGGTCGCGCGCTCAGCCGCGAGCGGCGAACCTCCGGCGCATCCCGTACCCTAAGCGGGATGTCCGCCGCCTCTCGCTCGCTCGCTGTGCCCGCCGTCGTGTTCGCCTCCGCGCTGTTGGCCGCCTCGTGCATGGGCGCGTGCGCCGGCGCGCGGCAGGTCGGACCAGGCACCGGCAGCGCGGCTCACGCGGGCGGCGCGCAAGGCGAGCCG
>CAIUAC010000141.1 GCA_903896985.1 uncultured Sandaracinus sp. | reverse complement strand
GTCGAGGGTCAGCGGGCACGTCGAGGTGTTGCCGGCGTCGTCGGTCGCGGTCGCCGTCGTCACCGTGCGACCACGCTCGAGCACCGGCGGATCGAAGGTGAGCGCGACGTGCGCGTCACACGCGTCGGTCGCCTGGAGCGCGTCCGCGAGCGGGACCTCGCCCGGCGCGGTGCGCACGATGGTCACGGGTGACGAGGCGCACACGAGCCCAGGGCGGGTGTCGTCGACGACCGTGACCGTGGTCGCGCAAGAGATCACTCCGCCATCGGGGTCGGTCGCGGAGTACGTCACGCTCGTCGGCCCGACGCCGAAGCCGAGCCAAGGCGCGTCGCTCGCGACCTCCGAGAGCTCCCCGCCCCCGCATGGCGGCCTCGGGGTGGGCGGAGGAACGCGCACGAACGTGCGACTCCCGGTGCACTCCGTGACGATCGCCGGCGCGCACACGAGCGACGCCGCGTGCGGGTCAGCCGGCGAACCGCAGCCCGCGTCCGTCGGTGCCGACGCGCGCTCGCTACAGCCGAGGGCCATCAGCGCGAGACCCGCGAGCGAGGCCAGCGCGAGCGCCCGCATCAGAGGGCCAGCCCCGCCAGGTCCTCGCGCGACAGGGCTTGGAACAGCACGCGCCGACCGCGCGTGTCCTCGCCGTATTGCACGGACACCGCCGCGCCGAGCGGCAGTCGCCGCGCATCGTCGAGGGTGAAGCGCAGCACGCCGACGCTCGGATGCGTGTAGTGCACGAAGCGGAGCGCGCCGACGAGGAGCACCGGGTCGAGCGCGCGAGGCGGAAACGCGCGCGCGTCGAGGTCGACGGCGACACAGCGCGCTCCGTGCACGAGGTGCCCCGCGCCGTCCTCCGCGTCGCCGTCGCCGAGCGCGCGGAGCGCGACGAGCGGGCGCGTCGAGGACGGAGCCGCGACGACGACTTGGGCCGCTTCGTGATCGGCACGCCGAGTGTCCACGCGGCCGGCTTGCGCGGTTTCCGCGTTGTCCACGGTTTGCGCGTTCTGCGCACTCCGCGCGTTCGGCGCGTTTCCCGGGACGGAGCCAGGCTCCGCGGGCGAGCCGCCGCTCCCGCCTGCGCCACACGCAGCGAGGGAGAGCCCGACGAGCGCGAACGAGAGGGCGACGGCGCTGCGCATCGAGCCTGACGCTAGCCGATCAGCGACCGCCCGACGAGCGTTCATGCGCAACCGAGTCACGCCGGAGGCGCGCTCGCGTCGGCCCCCGTCGCGTCGGCGGGGGCGGCCTCGCGGCGCGGTTCGATCACCTTGCGGAGCGCGACGATCAGGAGCGGACCGACCAGCGTGATCAGCCCGATGACGAGCCACATCGTGCGACTCGAGCGCTCGCCGGTCTCCGGACAATAGGCGGCGAGCAGCCGCCCGGACATCAGCGCGACCTGCATCTTCGCGAAGAAGAGCGGCAGGCTCGAGAGGCCCATGTACGAGGCCTCACGGCCCTTCGGCGCGATGGTCGCCGTGTACTCGTAGAGGCGCGGCGACCAGAGCATCTCGCCGATCGAGAGCGTGATGATGAAGGCCACGCTCGCCCACACGCTCGTCGACGCGGCCATGAAGAACACGCTGGCGGCTGTGACGCACGCCCCGACGACGATGCACCAGAAGGCCGAGTAGCGCCGCGTCAGCGCGGTCATCGGCGCGGTGAACACCATGACCATGAAGGGGTTGATGCTCCAGTACCAAGCGAAGTCGAACGTGCTGCCGAACTCGCGGAGCGTGTACTTCGGCCACGTCTGGTGCGCGTGCTGGAAGATCAGCTTCACGAACACGAGCAGCGTGACGAAGAGCATGAAGCCCCAGAACGCGCGCTCGCGCCCCATCTGCGCGACGAGCTTGAGCGGGTTCTGTCGCGCGGGAGCCGGCTCTGCCGCCACCGCGGTGGGCACGTCGGCGTCCCTGCGCAGCGTCGTGACGAGCACCATCGCGAGCAGCGTCGCGCCGGCGGCGACGAGGAACATCAGCTGACTCGAGCTCCAGTGAACGCTGCCGAGGAGCGGCAGCCGGAGCGCGACAGGCCTCGGGAAGAACCTGCGCAGCGCGCCGATCGTGATCGGTGCCACGAAGGCGCCGACGTTCATCACCACGTAGAAGAAGCTGTAGCCGAACGCGACCGTGTCTTTGCCGGTGTAGCGGCGCACCGCCGCGATCATCGTCGGCAGCATCGACGCCGTGCCCCACGCGGACACCGCGAGCCCGACGAGCACGAGCGTGCGATCCGTCGTGAGGCCGAGGACGATGCGCCCGAGCAGACAGCTCGCGACGCTGACCGTGAGCGCCGTGCGGATGCCGATCGCGTCCGCGACGATGCCCGCGAAGAACGTCATCACCGAGATCGCCGTCGTCCAAGTGCCGTAGATGTCGCCCGCCTCGACGTCCCCGTAGTGCAGGTCCTCGCTGAGGTAGAGGACGAGCAGGTTCGTGAGCGCGAAGTACGCGACGCTCTCGAGGAATTTCACTCCGAAGAGGATCCAGAGCTCGCGTGGGCTGCCGCCGAGCGCGCGCACGTCCTGCCGCAGAGCCGTGAAGAAGGGGCGAGTGTCTGCCGTGGCCATGGGCGCACCCTACAGCGAGTCGGCGGCCGAGCGCGATCCCCGTTTCAGAGGCCGTGCAACAAGCGCTTTCGATAGAGCGTCGTGCGGTGCATCCCGAGCAAATGCGCGGCCTCGGCGTGCGCCCAGCGCGTCTGGATCAGCGCCGCCTCGAGGCGGCCGCGCTCGTCGAGGCTCCCTCGCGTCGGCGGCCGAGACTCGAGCGGCATCGGCGCAGGCACCGACGACGGCGCGCTCGAGGCGACCGCGACCACAGGAGGGACGGCCTCCCCCTCGCGCAATTCGCGCGGCAGATCTTGCTCGCGCACCGCGTCGCCGTCGGCCACCGCCGCCGCGTACTCCATCGCGTTCGCGAGCTCGCGCACGTTGCCCGGCCAGCGGTGCTCCATCAGCCGACGGCGAGCGCCGGTGCTGAGTCGAAGCGGCTCCGTGCCCTCGCGCTCCGCGATGCGCTTGAGGTGATGCTCGGCGAGCGGCTCGATGTCCTCGACGCGCTGTCGCAGGGGCGGCAGCGGCAGCGGCACGACGCGCAGCCGGTAGAAGAGGTCCTCGCGAAACGCGCCCGCCCGCACCATCGCCATCAGATCGCGGTTGGTCGCGGCGACGACGCGCACGTCGACGCGGATCGTCTCGGTTCCCCCGACGCGCTCGAACGCGCGCTCCTCGAGCACGCGCAGCAGCTTCGCCTGGAGATCGAAGCGCAGGTCTCCCACCTCGTCGAGGAAGATCGTGC
>CAIUAC010000140.1 GCA_903896985.1 uncultured Sandaracinus sp. | reverse complement strand
CTTCGCCACGCGCCAAGACGGGCAAGTCGATGCCCCGCTTCCCCCGAGCTCGCTGAATGGCTTCGCTGGCTCGATCCCCGACGCGAAGAACGCCGGGGTGCGCACCATCGGCCTCGTCGTGCTCCTGCTCGCGGGCCTCGCGCTCTTCGGGCGCTGGCTCAAGCAGAAGCGCGCGACGCGCCCGGCCGCGGCGATTCGCGTCGTCGCCTCGCACCGCCTCGGCGCCAAGCATCAGCTCGTCGTCGTCCGCGCGTTCGACCAAGAGATCCTGCTCTCGGTCAACGGGAACGAGACCCGGCGCATCGCCTCGCGCCGCGCCGACACCGAGCCCTCGTCAGCGCCCGCCACCGGGGGGCTCGAGCTGATCGCCTCGTCCGCGAGCGCAGCGAGCCGTCTCCTCGCGCTCGTGCCCGCCGCCGTGCCCGACCGCACCTCGACCCGTCACGACGCCGGGGTACCTGCCGACGGCGACCCGTCTGCGCACTTCGGCGCGGAGTTCGCGCGCCTCGTGCGCGGCGTCTCCCCGGCCGCGCCCGCGAGCCGCCCGCTCGTGAGCGACTCGGTCTCCGGACTCGTTCGCCTCCGAGAGGCGCGGGGCCAGCAATGAACCGGCGGGTCAGCGCGCTCGCGCTCGCGGCCGTGCTCGCGCTGCCCGCCTCGACGGCGCTCTTGGTGCTGCCGGCGCTCGCCTTCGCTCAGGACGCGCCCGTCGTCGCGGCAGCGACCGACTCCGCCCCGCAGATGACGCTGACGCTCGGCGGCATCGACGGCCCGCGGCAGGTCGTGCCCGCGATGAAGATCCTGCTCGGGCTGACGCTGATCACGCTCGCCCCCGCGATCCTGATCTCGATGACCTCGTTCACGCGCACGATCGTCGTGCTCTCGTTCGTCAAGCAAGCGCTCGGCACGCAGAACGCGCCGCCCGCGCAGGTCGTCGTCGCCCTCTCGCTGCTCCTCACCTTCGTCGTGATGGCCCCCGTCGCCAAGCGCGTGGACGAGCAAGCCCTCACGCCGTACTCGGCCCAGCAGATCGATGAGGCGACGGCCGCCGAGAAGGCGCGCCTCGTCATCTCCGAGTTCATGCTGCGGCAGACGCGCGAGGCAGATCTGCGGCTCTTTCACGAGCTCGCGCACGCCGCCGCGCCCGCGCGCCCGCAGGACGTCGCGCTCCATCTGCTCGTGCCCGCGTTCCTCATCTCCGAGCTGCGCACCGGCTTCGAGATGGGCTTTCTGCTGTTTCTGCCGTTCGTGATGATCGACATCATCGTCGCGTCGATCCTCACCTCGATGGGCATGGTCATGCTGCCGCCGACGATGCTGTCGACGCCGCTCAAGCTGCTCCTCTTCGTGTCGGTGGACGGCTGGGCCCTGCTCACGCGCTCCATCGTGGCGTCGTTCTCATGACCCTCTCCGCCGGCCTCGACTGGTTTCGCACGCTGATGTGGACGGCCGCGCTGATCGCGACGCCGGTGATCCTCACCGGGCTGATCGTCGGCCTGATCATGGCGGTGTTGCAGGCCGCGACGCAGGTCAACGACTCGGCGCTCGGCTTCGTGCCGAAGGCCGTCGCGAGCGGCATCGCGCTGGTGATCGCGGGCCCGTGGATGCTCGCGCAGCTCGTGGAATTCGCGACCGCAGCGCTCCGCGCGATGGGCTCCGTGCACCCGTGAGCGCGACGTGGAAGCGCTGAGCGCGGTCGGCCTCGCGCTTCTGCCGCTGGTGTTGCTCGTCTCGATCCGCGTTGGGGTCGCGCTCGCGTCTCTGCCCGCCCCGTTCGGCGACGTCGCGCCCCCGCAGGTCCGCGCCGCGCTCGGCGTCCTCGTCGCGTTCGCGATCTCCGTGTCCCGCTCGGGGACCATCGCCGTGCCCGAGCTGACGCCGTTTTCGCTGATCAGCGGCGCGCTCGGCGAGGTCGCCGTCGGGCTCGTCATCGGCTTGACGGTCCGCGTCACCCTCGCGGCGGTCGACACCGCCGGGAGCTTCGCCGGGACGGCGATGGGCCTCGGCTTCGCGACCACCCTCGACCCTCTCCGAGGCGAGGAGGTGCTGCCGACGACGTCCCTCCTCGGGGCCCTCGGCGGCCTGGTTTTCTTCACGCTTCATGGACATCACGCCGTCTTGGCGGCGCTCGGGGCGACGCTCGACATCGCGCCGCCGGGCGCCGCGCTCGACGCTGTGCTCCACGACGGCGTGCTCCGGATCGGCGCAGACGTGGTGGCACACGGCTTGCGAATAGCCGCTCCAGTGATCGCCACCATGTTCATCGTCCAGCTAGGCACTGCCCTCGTCGCGCGCTCCGCGCCGCGCGTGCAGATCTTCTCGCTGACGTTCGCCGTGGCCACCAGCGTCGGGCTCCTCGCCCTCAGCGCCGCCGCGCCCTCGATCATCGCGGCCATCGCCGAGACGGTCCAGCGCCTGCCGGAGTCGCTCGCGGCCTCGCTCGGGGGGACCCCATGAGCGAGGACAAAGACCAGAATACAGAGGCTGCGACCCCAAAACGCCAAGACGACCTCCGCAAAGAAGGAAAGGTCGTCAAGAGCGCCGACGCCTTCACGGCCGTCGTGCTGGCGTCCGTCGCGGGCGCTGTCGCGCTCACGGGGACGGACGCCGCGCTCGGGGTCGCCCAGCTCGCGCAGCGCTCGCTTCGCCTCGTCGACCGGCAGCACCCGCTCTCGCTCGTCGGCGCGATGGTGCCGGTGCTCTCGCACGCGCTCTTGCCGCTGATGGCCGCCTCGGTCATCGGCTCGATCGTGATCGGCGTCGCGCAGACGCGCGGGCTCTTCTCGATCGAGCTCATCGCGCCGAAGCCCGAGCGCCTCGACCCGACCACGAACATCAAGAACGTGCTGCCGTCGAAGGACTCGGCGATCGAGATCGGCAAGTCGTTCTTCAAGATGGCCGCGATCGGCTTCGTCGTCTGGCAGGTCGTCTCCGCCGCGATCCCGCGCTTCGCGCTGCTCTCCACCGTCGCGCCGCTCACCGGCGCGAAGGAGGTCGCGCTCGTCGCCGGCAAGCTCATCTTCCGCGCGATCATCGCGTTCATCGCCGTCGCCGTGGTCGACTGGTACTTCGCCTGGAAGAAGTTCGACTCCGAGGCGAAGATGTCGAAGCACGACGTCCGCGAGGAGTCGAAGCAGGACGACGGCGACCCGCGGGTCAAGGGCCGCATCCGGCAGCGCATGCGGGAGGCCGCCAAGCGCCGCTCCGAGCCCGGGCTCGCTCAGGCGACCGTCCTCGTCGTGAACCCGACGCACTTCGCCGTCGCGCTCAAGTACGTGCCGGGCAAGGACGCCGCGCCGATGCTCGTCGCCAAGGCGCTCGACGACCGAGCCCTCGCGATGCGCACGGAGGCCCGCAAGCTGCGCGTGCCGATCATCGAGAATCGCCCGCTCGCCCGCGCCCTTCACGCGACCGGCACCGTCGGAAAGCCGATCCCGCTCGACCTCTACCGCGCGGTCGCGCTCGTCATCGCCGACGTCCTCCGCATGGGCGGCGGTCCGCTGCCTGGGAGCCTCTCATGAGCGCCGTCGTCAACCCGGGCGCGCTCGTCAAGCCGCCGCATCGCGCGATGGCGCTCGTCCCCGTCGGGCTCGTCTGCATCGTCCTGATGATGGTCGTGCCGCTGCCGGCGATCCTGATCGACATGCTGCTCGCGGTCTCGATCGGCATCTCGGTCGCGCTGCTCCTCGTCGCGATCCACTTGGAGAAGCCGCTCGAGCTCTCCAGCTTCCCCGCGATTCTGCTCTTCTCCACGCTCCTCCGGCTGGCCCTCAACGTCGCTTCTACCCGGCTCATCCTGCTCCACGGCAACGAGGGGACGGACGCCGCGGGGGAGGTCATCCAGGGCTTCGGCGAGTTCCTGATCGGCGGCAACTACGTCGTCGGCGGCACCATCTTCTTGCTGCTCGTCGTCATCAACTTCGTCGTCATCACGAAGGGCGCTGGACGCGTCGCCGAGGTCGCCGCGCGCTTCACCCTCGACGCGATGCCCGGCAAGCAGATGGCCATCGACGCCGACCTCGCGACCGGCGCGATCACGCAGGAGGCCGCGCGCGCCCGCCGCAAGGAGGTCGAGCAAGAGAGCGACTTCTTCGGCGCGATGGACGGCTCGTCGAAGTTCGTGCGCGGCGACGCGATCGCGGCGCTCGTCGTCACCGGCATCAACATCATCGTCGGCTTCATCGTCGGGATGGTGCAGCACGGGATGGACGCCTCGCAGGCGGCCGCGACCTACACGATCCTCTCGGTCGGCGACGGCCTCGCCTCGCAGATCCCCGCGCTGCTCGTCTCGACCGCCGCGGGCGTCGTCGTCACGCGCGCCTCGTCGGGCGCCGCCATCGCGCCGACCCTCGTCGCCCAGCTCGGCAACCGCCGCGGCGCGCTCTTCGGGACGGCGGGCATCGTCGGCGCCATCGGCCTCGTGCCGGGCATGCCGCTGATCCCCTTCGCGCTCCTCGCGACGGCGATCGCCTTCGCGGGCCGCGCAGCCGGCGCGGTGCCGAAGCTCCAGCGCGAGGCGGACGCTGCCGCGAGCGCGCCGGCGCGCACTCCTCAGGAGGCTGAGCGCGACCGCCTCGAGGAGGCGCTGCCGGTCGATCTGCTCGAGCTCGAGGTCGGCTTCGACCTGGTGCCGCTCGTCGACTCCACGCGCGGCGGCGAGCTCGTCGAGCGCATCGCCGCGGTGCGCCGCAACCTCGCCACGGAGCTCGGGATGATCATCCCGGCGGTGCACATCCGCGACAACCTGCGCCTGCGCTCCGGCGGCTATCGGCTGCTCGTGTCAGATCG
>CAIUAC010000139.1 GCA_903896985.1 uncultured Sandaracinus sp. | reverse complement strand
TGAGCGGCGGCAGCGTCACCCCGGCGAGCGCGTGCGCGACGCACTGCGCCTCCTCGTCGTCGTCGTTCGCGGCGATCTCGATCTCGGAGCCGCGCACCGCGCCCGTCCGCGCGAGCACGTCGAGGCGCACGACGACGCTGCCGTCCCGCGCCGCCCCGTGCGCCAAGCCCGTCGCGTGACACGCGCTGAGCGCCCGCCCGACCGCCCCGCGCGGCGCCGCGAGCAGCGCCTCGGTCCAGCTCGGCGGCACGGTGTTCCCGTACGGCGGCTCGATCGACGCGCGCGGCCCATCGCCCTCCGCCTGATCGGTGTCGTCGCGCAGCGAGCGCAGGCGCTCGGTGTCCTCCCGCGCGACGACCGCGCCCGACGCCGACACGATCTCGATGAAGGCGACCTCGGCGCGCACCAGCGTCACCGCCGCCGTCGAGCGCACGACGCAGAGCGTCCCATCGCGCCCGTCCATTCCGAGGAAGAACCCGAGGCGCAGGCTCGCGCCGTCCGTGCGCGCGCGCTCGAGCAGGCGCGCCCGCTCGCGGCTGACCGTGAAGCCGATCGGCTCGAGGCCCGCCGGCAGCACCTCCGCGTGCCCGTCGACGATCCGCAGGTTGTGCTGCGTGTCGATGAAGAGCGTGCCGCTCTCGGCCATCGTCACGCCGGTCGCGTCGCTGTTGGCGACCTCGTTGAGCTGCATCCCGCCGAAGCGCCACTGCTCGCGCGGCACGGCGACGGAGTAGAGCTCCCGCTCACCGGGCCCCGTCGCGTCCCGACACGCCCGCTGCACCGCGGCGATGTCCCGCAGCTCGAGCGAGTCCTGCGCGCGCGCCCCCGAGGCCCCGCCGCACAGCGACACTCCGAGCGCGACGACCCCCGCGAGCGCGGAAGAACAGAGAGGTGCAGTGACGGCTGAACGGCGCATGGGAGGAGCGTCCTCCCGCGCGATCTACGGGTCAAACTAGCGGCACGGCGCCGAGGTCGCGCGCCCGCGCGGCGATGCCGGCGCCGCCACGAGCGGAAGACTCCGTCGCGAGGACGGCCGATGCCTCCCGCCTCGCCCCCCGCGCCCCCTCCTTGAACCCGCCGCCCCGCCCGGCTACGGTCGCGGCCGCATGGCGCTCGTCGAGCTGGATCGGGTCGAGAAGCGGTACGGAGAGCTCCGCGCCCTCAAGGAAGTGTCGCTGACGCTCGAGCCGGGGCGCATCGGGCTGCTCGGCCCGAACGGCGCCGGCAAGAGCACGCTGCTGAAGACGATGCTCGGGCTGATCCCGTTCGACTCGGGCTCGGTCAAGGTCTTCGACCTCGACGTCGCGCGCGAGCCGTTCGCGGTGCGCTCGCTGATCGGCTTCATGCCGGAGGGCGACAGCGTCATGCCGGAGCTGACCGCGCTCGAGTACGCGACGTTCGCCGCGGAGCTTTGCGGCTTGCCCGGCAGCGAGGCGACGGGGCGCGCCCATCAGGTGCTGCACTACGTCGGGCTCGGCGAGGCGCGCTATCGCAAGCTCGGCAGCTTCTCGACCGGCATGCGGCAGCGCGCGCGGCTCGCGCAGGCGCTCGTCGGGGACCCGAAGCTGCTCCTGCTCGACGAGCCGACGAGCGGGCTGGATCCGCGCGGGCGCGACGAGATGCTCGCGCTGATCCTCGACATCCCGGCGCGCACGGGCGCGAGCGTGATCCTCTCGACGCACATCCTGCCGGACGTCGAGAAGACCTGCGACCAGGTCGTCGTCGTCGCGCAGGGCGAGGTGCTCTATGCGGGCGCCCTCGCGCCGCTGATCGCGACGGAAGCGGGGCTCTTCGAGGTGCGCGTCAAGGGTGATCCCGAGCGCCTGAAGCAGCCGCTCGAGCTCGCGAAGTGCCTCGTGAAGAAGGTCGGCGCGACGCTCGAGGTGCGCGTCCCCGCGGGGCAGACGGCGGACCTCGTGCTCGCCGTCGCGGTCGAGACGGGCGTGCAGATCCGACACCTCGCGCCCTTCGTGCAGACGCTCGAGCGCGCGTTCTTCGCGACGCTCGAGAAGGCCGGCGCGACCGCTCCCGAGGCCTGAAGGCCCGTCAAAGCCCGGCGTCGCCGAGCACGACGGCGAGGCGCCTCGCGTGCGCAGAGCGCGGCCAGCGGGCCGTGAAGCGCTCGGCGCGAGCGCGGGCTTCGGCCGAGCGCGACAGCGCGGCGAGGGCCTCGATCGCGACGACCTCGCGCTCTTGGGCGAGCGTGCCGTCGGCGAAGCGGCGGGCGTGCTCGTCGGCGAGGGAGAGCGCGCGGGCAGCGTCGGTGCGGAGGGCGTCTTGCGCGGCGCGCAGGAGCGCTAGCTCGGCCTCGAGGTCGGCGGCGAGGGGCAGCGGCGCGTCGGGCGGGGCGGCGGCGAGGACGGCGTGCGGGCGGAAGGGGCGCGGGGCGGCGTCAGCGTCAGTGGCGGCGGCAGCGGCAGCGTCGACGGCAGCGGCAGCGTCAGCAGCGGCAGCGTCGGCGGCAGCGTCGGCGGCGGCGGCGTCGGCGGCAGCGCCGTCAGCGCTCGCGACGGTGCCGACGTGCCCAGGCGACGCGCCGTTCAACGCGACCACGGCGACCGCGGCGACGACCGCGATGACCGCGACCAGACCCGCGACGACGGGCCAGGCGCCGAGCGTCGCGCCCGACGCGGCGGGGATCGCCAGCGGCCCAAGCTTCGCCGCGAGCGCGCTCAGCTGCGCCTCGCTCGGCACCTCCGCGCGCCCGGCGGCGAGCGCCGCGCGCAACGCCGGGTCGGCGTCGGACGCTGCGCTCGAGAGGCGCGTCGGCTCACGCTCGTCGGGCTCGGTCATGGGGCTCCTCCCGCGGTGCGCCGCGCGATCGACTCGGTCACCAGCTTCCGCGCCGCGTGCAGGCGCGAGTACGCCGTCTGCAGCGGCGTGTTCAGCGCCACGGCGACCTCGGCCATCGGCAGCTCCTCGATCTCGTAGAGCACGAACACCGCGCGCTTGTCGTCGTCGAGCTCCGCGAGCACCGCGTCGAGCAGCACGCGCGCCTGCGCCTGCGCGAGCTCGTTGAGCTGCGGCGCGCTCTGCCGCCCCTCGGGCACCGCGTCGTGCTGCGACTCGTGCCGCACGTGCGCGCGCTTGCGATGGTCCGACGCGACGCGCACGCAGATCCCGTACACCCACGTCGAGAGCTTCGCGCGCCCCTCGAACTCCGGCAGCTTCCGGTGCACGACGACGAACACCTCCTGGCAGAGGTCCTCGACGTCCGCCTCCCGCACGCCGAGCCTGCGGAGCGCGCGCCACACGAGCGGCGCGTGCGCGCGAAAGACCTCGTCGAAGCGAGGCGGCGCGGGCGGGTCCGTGGCGAGCGTGGAGAGCATCCGGTGGGTGTGTGGGAGGAGCGGCTCGGGATTATGCGCCCACGCTCAGAGCTCGAGCCCCGCGCCGACGTCGAGCACGCCAGCGACGACGCCGGGCGCGTAGACCTCGTCGCCCGCCGGGGCCGTGAAGGACACCGCGCGAAACGGCACGAGCAGGTGCAGCCCCGCCCGCAGCCAGAGCGGTCCGAGCACGCGCCACTGCGCCGCCAGCGCCAGCTGCCCCTCGACGAGCACCCTCTCCGTCGCGCGCAGCGCCGGGCTCGCGTCGAGCACGAAGAGCGCGCCGACGTCGACGCCTACACAGCCGCGGAGCGCGAGCCGCGCCCCCCGGAGCGCGAGCGGACAGAGCAGCACGCCGCCCGTCGCCCGCAGAAAGTCCGCGCGCACGCCCGCAGCCTCCGCCCGCGCGAACGGCACGAGAGAGCCCTCCACGACGAGCGGCACGAAGCCCGGCGGCTCGACGACCAGCGCGCCGAGGCCCCCGAGGCCGACACCCGGCACGAGGCCGAGCCCGCCGACCAGCGACGCGTCGACCTCCACGCGCCAGGCACGCGCGCGCGGCGCAGGACGCGACGGAGTCGGCGCTGGACGCGGGCTCGGCGCGACCACCGGAGTCGGCGCGGGCACCGGAGCCGGCGCGACCACCAGCGCAGGCACCGGGACCGGCGCGGGCAGAGGCTCCGGCGGCGCCGCCGTCACCGGGTCGATCATCAGCGCGATCGCGATCGTCGCGACGCGCCCAAGCTCGTCGCACGCCGCCGCGCGGCTCTCGAGGACGCGCTCCCCGACGACCTCGCCAGCCGGATCCGTCATGCGCAGCACGGCGCGCCAGCGGGGCGCTGCATCGTCGAGCACCCGCTCCGCCCTCCCCTCGACGGCGACCTCCGCGCTCGAGGTCGGGACGAACACCGCGCGCCCGAGCCGCGCCTCGACCGCGCGCGCGAGCGCCGGCCCCGCGAGACAGCCCTCCGCCCCATCGAGGCGCACCCAGCTGAGCGACGAGGTGCGCGCCTGCGCCCGCGCCGCGCCCGCGCCGCCAACCGTCGCGACGAGGACCAGCGCGCCGACGAGCACCAGCGGTCCGACGAGGCCACCGCGCGAGGCCGTGCGCGCGGCGGTCACGGCGCGTCGTCGTCGCGGTCGATCTCGATGCGCGAGCGCCGGCTGTCTGGCTCGGCGCCGTGCGGCAGCACCTTCAGCTCTGGCGTGACGCCGAGCCGCAGCCCGCCGACCATCAGCAGCAGCGTCGCCGCGCCGAGCACGCCGAGCCCCCAGCCGTAGTGCGCGACCGCCGGCACGTCGCCCACGCTCATCAGCTCAGCCCAGCGGTCGAGCTTGCGCAGCGCCGACCAGACCGACATCGGCACGCCCCAGGCGAGCAGCGGCACGACGAGGCGAATCGCGCGCATCCCCGCGAGCGTGCGCCGCCGCGCGAGCAGGATCAGCGCCGCGAGCCCGACGCCCGGCACGACCCAGAGCGTCGGCGCGTGCGTCACCGCGATCGACGGCCCGGTGACCAGCAGCCGCTCACCCGCCGCGCTGATCGAGCCGATCGGGCACGCGAAGCCGATCAGCGCGAGGAGCGCGCCCGCCCCGACGACCCCGCGCCCGAAGCGCAGATCGAAGGTGTCGAGCCGCTCGTCGTCGCGCGGCTGCGTGCTCGAATTCGTCGCACCCTCGAGCCGGTCGAACGGGACGAGCGCGAGCTCGTGCTCGGGGCAGTGCGTCTCGCCCTCGAACGACTCGCGGCAGAAAGGGCAGAAGAGGACGGCGGTCGTGGACGAGGGCGGGCGCACGGCGACGACGCGATCCATATCACGGCCCGGAGGTGGCATGGACCCGAAGCCCGCGGCGCCCGCATTCACGATCAAGGCCGACGACGACACGGCCAAGGGCCGCTTCGCGAACCTCGCGCAGGTCGGCAGCTCGCACGACTCGTTCGTGCTCGACTTCGCCTTCGTACAGGGCCCAGTCGGCTGGCTGCTCTCGAGGCTGCTGCTCTCGCCTCAGCACGCCAAGCGCTTCCACGCGGTGCTCGGCGACACCCTCGCCCGGCACGAAGAGCGGTACGGGGTGATCGACCCCGGACCGATGTTGCAGTAACGTCGACCGCGAGTCCCGATGATCACCCGCGGCATCACGAAGACCGACTACGACACCATCGTCGCGGTGCTCGATCGCTGGTGGGGCGGCCCCTCCGGCGAGCGGGCGCACCCCGTGTTCTTCTACGAGCTCGGGGAGCACGCGCTGATCGCAGAGGAGGACGGCGTGCTCGTCGGCTTCCTGCTCGGCTTCATCTCCGACGGCAGCCCGCGCACCGGCTACGTGCACCTCGTCGGCATCCACCCGGAGCACCGCCGGCGCTCCGTCGGCAAGCTGCTCTATCTGCAGTTCGCCGAGCGCGCGAAGGCCGCGGGCGCCGAGCGCATCAAGGCGATCACCGCCGTCGGGAACGAGGGCTCGGACCACTTCCACCGTGCGCTCGGCTTCACCTGCGTCGAAGAGCCCTCGTACGCTGGCGAGGGCCGCGCGCGCCTCGTCTTCACGCGCGATCTCTGACCGCCGAGCGCGCTGCGCCGGGGGCGGAACCCGACCATTTCGCGGTAGCAGCCGCCCGACCCATTCGGTATCATCGCGCGGGCGCACGGGCCCTCGATCTCGTAGGGCACGACCACACGATCTCGTAGGAGAGGCGGACTGATGAGCTATTCGGGGTCAAGTACGGCGGGCGGCGCAAGACAGAGCCTCGGTCAAGCACTGGCAGTGCTCCAATCCGACGCCAACATCCCGCCCGACGTGCTCAACGTCGCGCAGAACATGGCGCAGGCGGTGGGCTCGCTCTTCGACGCCGAGAAGGCGCAGGACGAGATCACCGGCAAGAACGCCGTGCGCGCCGCGCTCGGCTCGCTCAGCCAGACCCTCGCGCTGCTGCAGGATGTGCGCTCTCAGCACCCCGGGATCGCGGCCGCGACCGAGTCGATCGCGCGGGTGATGTCGGCGCTCTTCCCGCTGACCGCGGTGCCCTCGAAGGCGCCCGCGGCTTCGGGCGGCTACGGGGACGTCCAGGTCCCGCGCGCGGCGCCGGTGCCGGGTACCTTCGCGGCG
>CAIUAC010000138.1 GCA_903896985.1 uncultured Sandaracinus sp. | reverse complement strand
GGCGCTCCTAGCTCGAAGCCGCCCGCGGCGCGGCGTGCGTGGAACCTCGACGACCTCGTCGGCGCGCTGCGCATCGCGCGCGCGGAGTGGGACCATCACACGGGGCACACGAGCAGCGAGGGCTTTCCGTCCCGCGACGCGCTCGTCGGCATCGTGCGGGGGCTGCGCGCTGCGCTCTTTCCAAAGCACTACGGCTCGCCGGATTTGCCCGAGGAGAGCGTCGACTACTTCGTCGGCAACACGCTCGACACGACTCTCGCCGAGCTGCTCGAGCAAGTGCGCCGAGAGCTCGCCTATCGGGCGCGCGCAGAGGGCGTTCCCGCGAGGGATCTCGAGGGCCGCGCGAGCGAACTCGTGCGCGACTTCACGCTTCGCCTGCCCGACGTTCGACGCCTGCTCGAGACCGACGTTCGCGCAGCCTACGACGGCGACCCCGCCGCGCGAGGCGTAGACGAGGTCCTCTTCTGCTACCCGGGCGTCACGGCGGTCACGCACTACAGGCTCGCGCACGCGCTCTATCAGCTCGGCGTCCCGCTGCTCGCCCGCATCATCGCGGAGCTCGCGCACGCGAGCACGGGCATCGACATCCACCCGGGCGCGCAGATCGGCGAGAGCTTCTTCATCGACCACGGCACCGGCGTCGTCATCGGCGAGACTGCAATCCTCGGCGCGCGCGTCCGCCTCTACCAGGGCGTGACGCTCGGCGCGAAGAGTTTCCCGCTCGACGAGCACGGCGTGACGATCAAGGGCGCCCCGCGCCATCCGATCATCGAGGACGACGTCGTCATTTACGCCGGGGCGACGGTGCTCGGGCGCGTCACCATCGGGCGCGGCTCGAGCATCGGTGGCAACGTCTGGCTGACGAACGGCGTCCCCCCGAACAGCCGCATCACGCAGGCGCGCAGCCGCGCCGACGTCTTCGTGGACGGCGGCGGGATCTGAGTAGAGGGCGCTCCGAACGCGACCAGAGCGCGTCAGCGGCGACGGCGACGAATACGCGCGATGAGCGCGCCGAAAAGACCGAGCCAGAGCCACGGTGTGCGCCCGCTCGGTGCCTCCGAGACCCGACAGCTGCAGCCGCTGTTGGCGTCGAAGTGGGGCCGCGGCCCGAGGTCCGGACGTCCCGCATCGGGTAGCCCGCCGTCCAGCGTCGTCGTTCCGCCGTCGATCGGCACGAGGCTCGAGATATCCCAGGTCTCGTTCCACCACGAGCACGTGGACGGCTGACAGCCGCCGTTCGACACGACGAGATGCGCGGCGCTGTGGATCACCGTCGCCTGGAACGCGCGCGGCGTGACCGCCGGCGCCACGAGCGCAAACGTCGAAGTCAGGGGGTCGAAGAGCTCGTTGGTCAGGTCGCAGCGGGCCGCCGCGCCACAGCCCTGATTGATCAGCACCGTCCCGTCGGGAAGCGTCAGCGCGACAGGTCCGACGCGCGGCTGCTGCAGCGAGCTCGTCGCCACGAACGCCATCGTCGACGGGTCGAAGAGCTCGACCGAGCGCAGGACCGCCTCGCAGTGCTGCGTGGCGCAGCCGCCTCCGACGATGGCGCGCCCACCGGACAGCGCCGTCGCGAAGTGGCCTGCACGCGCCGTCGCCATCGGGCCCGTCGACGTCCAGGTATTCGCGACGGGATCGTAGACCTCGGCCGAGCCCAGCGGCGTCGTGCAGTCGATGTCTGTGCAGCCGCCGACGACGAGCACCCGACCATCTCCGAGGAGCACCGCCGGCGCACGTCCTCGGGCGAAGTGCATCGGCGCGACCGGGTCGATATGCCCCGACGTCGGATCGTAGACATCTACGCGCGGCTGGCACCCCGCGCGGGTGCACCCACCGGCGAGCAGCACTCGCCCATCCTGCAAGCGCACGCTGGCGAGGCCGGCGAGCGGCAGGCCGTCCGTGTCGGGGATCGCCGAGAAAGTGCGGGTCGCCGCCGAAAAAAGCTCCGGCGCCCAGACCGTCTCGCTGCAGTCCGCGTTCACACAGCCGCCGACGACGAGCACATCCCCGCTGACGAGGCTCTCCGCGACCTGAAAGAAGCGGGGCGAAGCGCTCTCCGCCGCCCGCGCGAAGGTGCGTGTCTCCATGCTGAGCACCTCAGCCGCCTGCACGACCGCGCGACACGCGGGAATCGAGAGGTCGCCGCTGCACACCGACGCCGAGCACCCCCCCGTGATCAGGACGAAGCCGTCCGGGAGCACGTTGGCCTGATGGTAGAAGCGTCCGTACGCCATATCCCCCGTCGAAGCCCAGTCTGGGTCGACGAGTACGGGAAAGGTGAGCCCCTCGACGGGCAGGTCGACCACGATCACATCTCCGCCAGCGAGCCGAATCGTCCCGTCGACGCGGTGCCCCTCGGTGTCCACCGCGACGGGAGGCGTCGCCCTCATCATCGCGGCGCCGTTTTCGTCGACGATCTCGATGGAATTCCCGGCCTGGCGCACCCGCACCGCGCCGGCGCCGCGCAGGATCTTGAACCTCCACCGATGGGGCGCGCGCTCGGTGCGCAGGAACAGATATTCGTCCGTGTGCGTCGGCGTCGCCTTGTAGAGCACGTCCGTATCGCGATACGCGCCGGCGTAGACGACGAGCCCCTGCTCGACCGTCGCCGCGACATCGCGCGCCCCGATCGGCTCCACCTCAATCCGGGTCAGGTGCGTCGGCCCGCTCTCCAACCGCATCCGCCCACCAAAGTGTGGCGCGAACGACGGCAAGATCGTCCGCCCTGCCCCATCGGCCACGCGGATCCGAGGATGGGAGAGCGTTGCGAACGTCGGCGTGAGGTGTCCGTCCGAGGCGCGCGCGAAGCTCAGCGTCTCGACGAGCCGAAACCAGCTCCGCGTCTTCGAGAAGCGCTCACGCACCGCATCGATCACTGGCGTCGAGCTCACTGCCGACCCCAGCACCGTCGACGACGCCGGTGGCGTTTGAGCGACCGCGGTCGACGCGCTCACGCCCCCGCACGCCAGCGCGAGCGCCGCCAGTCCGACCCGCATCAGGCACCCCGGTCGTCCCGTCGCCCACGCGCCTCTCGGACGCGACTCCATCCCGTGTCCCGCCACGCTCCGCCTCCCCCGGCTACGCATCGTTCGCAGGCTCCAGTAGCGCCCAGATCACGCCGAACGGATCCACGAATTGCCCGTACCGGTCGCCCCACGGCGCTCGCTTGAACGGCAGCCGGACCGTACAGCCCGCCTCGAGCGCACGGGACCACCACGCATCCCCGTCGCCCACGATGAGCTGCATTACGTCCGCGTCCGTGCGCTGCACCGTTCCAGCCCCGTACTCGGGGAAGTTGTCGCACAGCATCAGCGACCCTCCGTTGACCACCAGATGGCAGTGGAGGAGCCGAGCGGAATGCTCGGCCGCCATTCGCTCCAGCTCCTGGGCTCCGAGCGCGCGCTGATAGAAGAGCGACGCTTCAGCGGCGCCCTCGATGGTGAGGTACGGAATCACGCCGGAGGTCGCCGTGCGAGCCTCGACGTAACCGCCTCGAGTTCCACCGTCCTCGGGCGCTCCGCGCCCCTCAGCACCGCCCGCATCATCGACCTGCCGAAGCCACGCTCTCATTCGCCCTCACTGCCGCGCCGCATCACCTGTGCCGCCCTCGGCCCGGTGCCCCGCGCACCCAAGCATCGCACGAACGCCGGGCGCGCGCCGACCCAGTCGCCAGGCGCTGCCACAAAAAGCGAGAGCCCCGCTTCCGGCGAAGGAAACGAGGCTCGAGCACGGCGCACGAGGCACCAAAGGAAAGAGCCCCGCTTCCGGCGAAGGAAACGAGGCTCGGGCG
>CAIUAC010000137.1 GCA_903896985.1 uncultured Sandaracinus sp. | reverse complement strand
GCCGCTCGCGCGGGCGGCGTCGAAGGCGCGCACGGTCGCGCGGACGCTCGCGTCGGTGTCGAGCGCGTCGGAGAGATCGAGCGCGCGCACCTCGCGGACGGCCGCCTCCGCCTCGGCCTCGTCGGGCCCGGCAGCGAGAAAACGCAGGTAATACTTGGCCGCGCGCACGCGGTCGGGCGGGCGATGATCGCGGAGCGCGCGGGCGAGGGGCAGGTAGAGGCGCGGGTCGATCGGCGCGAGCGCGAGCGCGCCGGGGAGCGCGGCGAGGGACGCCTCCGGGTCGGCTTCGCCCGCGCGCAGGCGGCTGATCACGCTGCGGTAGATGGTGTCCGCGGCGTCGAGGCGGCGCTCGGCCTCGCGGCCCTCGGGGCTCGCGGGGTCGACGGCGCGCCAAGCCGCGTAGGCGCGGACGTCACGGTCCCGCCAGAGGGCGAGCGCGCGCTGCCAGGCGGCGGCCGAGGTCGCGCTGCTCATCGTCGCGTCTGCGCGTGCGCCGCGCGCGCCGCTCGCCTCGCCGCTGCACGCCGCGCCCGTGAGCGCGACGGCCGCGAACAGCAGCGCAGCGGCGGTGGGTAGAGGTCGCACGGCGTCCCGGACTGTAGCGCGAGGCGCGCTGCGCACAGGAGCGCCGCGTGCGACCCTCGCGCGCATGACCGACGCGCTTCGTCCCTCGCTCGTCTCCGGTGCTGACTTCGAGCGCATCGTCCGAGAGTCCATACCGCTCTCGGACGCGTTTCCTTGGACGGTCGCGTCGGTATCGTTCGGGCGCTGCGTGCTCCACATGGACTTCGACGCGCGGCACACGCGCGCGGGCGGCACTGTCAGCGGGCCCGCGCTGATGACGCTCGCCGACACGGCGATGTACCTCGTCACGCTGTCGGTCGTCGGGCCCGAGCCGCTCGCGGTGACGAGCGATCTCTCGATCCGCTTTCTGCGCCGCCCGGCGCCCGCGCGCGTGCTCGCGGAGGCGCGCGTGTTGCGGGCGGGGAGGCGGCTCGTCGTCTGTGAGGTGGCGCTGTACTCGGAGGGCGTCGAGGAGCCGATCGCGCACGTCACCGGGGCGTACGCGCTGCCGACGAAGCCCTGACCGCGCGTCCTCTGCTCAGCGCGCGCCGGGAGGCCAGATCGTGAAGACGGCGCGCACCTGCGAGCTGTTCGTGGCGACGCGCGCGATGGCGTCGATGCGCTTGCCGTCCGCGTCGATCACGGCGCGCACGCGGGCCTCTGCGGACGCGAGCGAAGCGGCCGGGCCCTCGAGGCGAAGCTCGACGCGCGCTGCGCCGGCGAGCCTCGCGAGCGGGAGCATCGACGGGCTGATCTGGAGATTGAGCGCGCCGCCGAAGAGCGACACGCCGAGCAGCACCTCGACGACGATCGGCTGCGGAGGCGGAGGAGGCGCGACGTAGAGCGTGCCGCTGCCGCCGACTGTGCTGCCGCCGACCGTGCCGCCGCCGCCGATGGTGCCGCCGACCGTGCCGCCGCCGCCGATGCTGCCACCGACCGTGCCGCCGCCGTTGAACGTGCCGCCCTCGAGCGGGCGCGGGACCGTCCTGCGCTCAGCGTCGCGCGCCTCCTGCTCGACGCGCCGGTGCGCGAAGCGGCACCAGAAGCCGCCCTCGCCGATCGTGCGGCGGCCGCCCGCAAGCTCGCCGCCGAACGTGAAGAAGATGCCGTCGACGCCGCGGTTGTCGCCGAGGCCTACGCGCCCCTCGATGCCCGCCTCGAGCGCGCTGTCGCTCTGACAGAAGGTGACGCGGAAGCCGCCGCCGAACACCGCGAAGGGCGCGTCGGGGACGTAGTTCGCCAGCGTGCCGATGTTCGCTGCGTAGCCCGCGCCCGCCTCGAAGTAGAGCGGCGCGACGCGGTCGAGGCGCAGGCGCAGCAGGCCGGCGCCCGCGTACGAGAGCATCGAGCTTTGGTTCTTGGCCTCGAGAGTGCCCTGCGAGCGCTGGACGAGGTCTGCGCGAAGGCGCGCCTCGAGCCACGGGCCGATCGGCAGGCCGAAGCTCAGGCCGACGGCGCTGAGGCTGCCGGGCGAGAGCGGGCCCGGCGCGGCGAACGGCAGGCCATAGCTGCCGTGCAAGCCGAGCGTGTACGAGAAGCCGGGTGTGGTGTCCGGCTCGACCTCGGGGAGCGGCTGCGAGAGGCCGAAGCCGGCGCGCATCGTGAAGAGGAGCGCGCGGAAGTCCGACGCTTGGCCGAAGCCTTGCTGGTAGCGGAGCCCGACCGACACATCCCCCGAGGTGCCGCCCTCCGAGATGCTGCCGATGCGCCGCTGGACGGCCGCCTCTGCGAGGAAGCCCGGCCCATCGAGGCGCGAGCCGCGCCCCATCCAGCCGCCGCCGAGCTCGAAGTCCCAGCCCTCGTGCGACGCCTCGTCGGTCCAGAGCGTGAAGCGTGGACCGGCGGAGACCTGCACCGCGGTGAAGTCGCGCTCGTTCGCGTCGTCGAGCGCGTCGAGGTTGAGGTCGGTCGCGACGTCGCTGCCCGTGATGACGCCGAAGCGCACCCCGAGCGCGAGCCAGCGCGTGATCTGCACGTCGAGCGGCAGCGCGAAGCCGGCGGCGAAGTGGTTCACCGGCGTGCGCGCGTCGAGCCAGCCGAACACCGGCTCGATGCTGAGGCGGAACGGGAAGCGCACGGCGACGCCGCCGCCCTCGTCCTCGACCTCGCCGCTCGCCGCGGGCTGCGGCTGCGGCTGCGGCTGCGGCTGCACGTGCGTCTCGACCGGCACGCTGACGACGACGTGCTCGGGCGGCGCGCTGACGACGACGTGCTCGGGCGGCGCGCTGACGACGACGTGCTCGGGCGGCGCGCTGACGACGACGGTCACTTGCTCGGGCGGCGCCTCGACGCAGCGCGGGCGCGCGTACGAGCGGCCCCCGACGTACTCGACCCCGAGCGTCGCGAAGACGCCGCTCAGGCTGCTCGCGTCGCCGAAGCCGAGGCGCCCGCGCGCCCCGAGCAAGACGGCGAAGTGCGTGCTGTCCTTGCAGGGCGTCAGGCGCAGCCCCGCGCCGAAGTCCGCGTACGCGCCCGCGTCGCCCTCGGTGAGCCACGCGTAGCCGCCGTGCGCCTCGACGTAGAGCGGGCTCCAGCGATCGAAGCGCACGCGGAGGCCCGCGGACGCGCCGTAGCCGTAGCGCGAGTCAGGAGCATCTCCGCCGGCGCGGCGCACGGCGTCGAGGCGGAGGCGCGGCTCGAAGACCGGACCGAGCGGGAAGCCCGCCCAAGCGCCGAAACCTGCCGAAAATCGCCCGGGGTCGCGCGCGCCATCGCGCCCGATGGCCACGCCACCGTAGGCGTCCGCGCCGACGACGTAGCGCAGCGGGGCGGCCCCGGTGTGGCCTCCGCCCGCGCCCGGCAGGTTGAGATCGATGTCGACCTCGAGCCCGAGCGAGAGCGCGCGATAGCCCGACGTCGCGCCGACGCCCTGCTGCCCGCGCACGACGAGCGCCGAGCCCCACGCCTGCGGGCCGTCGCCGTGCTCCGCGCCTGCGAGTCGCGCGAGGGCGACGTCGAGCACGAGTCCGCTCGGCGCGAGGTGGTCGCCGACCATCAGGTAGCCCGCCCCTAGCTCGAGCGAGAAGCCCTGCCGGCTCGCGCGGTCGTTCCAGAGCCGGAAGATCGTGTCGCCGCCGAAGTAGTTGGCTTGAAAGGGGCGCGCG
>CAIUAC010000136.1 GCA_903896985.1 uncultured Sandaracinus sp. | reverse complement strand
GCGTGCGACACGTCCCGGGTGACAGACGACGCGGCGACGTTCACGGTCGGTGCAGTTTCTTTCGAGGTCGGCCCCGAGGATGCGGGCGCTCGGCTCGACGTGGTGCTCGTGCGCCGCGCGGCCAACATGAGCCGCGCCAAGGCGCGCAAGCTGACCGAGGACGGCAAGGTGCGCGTCAACGGGCGCCGCGCCCGCAAGAGCGCCGTCGTCGCCGCGGGGGATGTCGTCACGCTCGCGGAGCTCGCGCAGCCGAGCGACTTCGCCGCGCTGCCCGACCCGGCGCTGCCCCTGCGAATCGCCTACGAGGACGCGCAGCTCGTCGTCGTCGACAAGGACGCCGGCGTGCCGAGCCACCCGCTCCGCTCCGACGAGGTCGGCACCGTGGCCAGCGCCCTCGTCGCGCGCTACCCGGAGATGGCCGGCGTCGGCTACCGCGGGCGCGAGCCCGGCCTCGTCCATCGTATCGATACTGAGACGTCCGGCGTGCTTCTGGCCGCGCGCGACGTCGACACCTTCGACGCGCTCCGCGAGGCGCTCCACGACGGCGGCGTCTCCAAGCGCTACGTCGCGCTGGTCGAGGGCTCCGTCGCCGCCCCCGCGACGCTGACCTACCCGCTCGCGACGCACCCGCGCGACGCCCGCAAGGTCCTCGCCTGCGTCGACGAGCGCGACGCCGTGCGCCTCCGCGCCCGGGACGCCATCACGCACCTCCTGACCGCCGAGCCCGTCGGCGGCTTCACCAAGCTCACGATCGAGGCGCCCGTCGCGGGCCGCCACCAGATCCGCGCGCACCTCGCCGCCGCCGGTCACCCGCTCGTCGGCGATCTGCTCTACGGCGGCCCCGCCCTCGACGGGCTCTCGCGGCACTTCCTCCACGCCGCCGAGCTGACCCTGACGCACCCGAAGACCGGCAAGAAGCTCTCCGTGAAGGCGCCGCTCCCGCGCGAGCTCGAGCAGGCGCTCCACAAGGCCGCCCACCCCGCCTGACGCGGCGGCTCCCGCGCACCTCTTCCCAACGCGCCGGGCCGTGGTCATGGTATCCCACATGACACAGCAGGCAGCGCGCTCGGTGGAGAGAGCTCGAATGGTGGCCGCCCAGCTCCGCGCGCGCGGGCTCGCCGATGCGCGCGTGCTCGAGGCGATGGAGCGCGTCCCGCGGGAGCTCTTCGTCCCCGACGAGAGCGCCCATGAGGCGTACGACGACTCGCCGCTCCCGATCGGCGCGGGGCAGACGATCTCGCAGCCGTACATGGTCGCCCTCTCGACGATCCTCGCGCGCATCCCCGTCGGCGGGCGCGTGCTCGAGATCGGCACAGGCTCCGGCTACCAAGCCGCCATCCTCGCGCAGCTCGCTGGGCAGGTGGTATCGATCGAGAGACACCGCGCCCTCGCCGAGAGCGCGCGCGCCGCCCTCGGTGCCGCGGGGATCACGAACGTCGAGGTGCGCGTCGGGGACGGCTCCCTCGGCGTGCCCGAGCGCGCGCCCTTCGACGCCATCGTCGTCACGGCCGCCGCGCCCAAGATCCCGCCTGCGCTCGTCCTGCAGCTCGCCCCCGGCGGGCGCCTCGTCATCCCGACGGGCCCCCGCGACGTGCAGCGCCTGCAGGTCGTGACGCGCGGCCACAGCGGGGAGCTGCGCATCGACGACCACGAGGCCTGCCGCTACGTCCCGCTGGTCGGCGCGCAGGGCTTCGGCGAGCTGAACTGACGGGCGCCGCGACCCATCCGCCGGGCGCCATCGCCCGCACGCCGGACGTCGTGACCCATCCGCCGGGCGCCGTCCCCCGCACGCCGGACGTCGTGACCCATCCGCCGGGCGCCATCCCCCACGCGTGGACGGCACCCAACCCGCCCGCGCCGAGCGCCGAGCGGCGCGAGCTTGGTGACGATGCCCTCGCGCTCCGGGCGCGTGATGGCCGCGCACAACGCCGCGAGCCCGTCCATGCGCGTCGGAGGGCTGACAAGTGGGAATTGGCTCGAGCGTCGCTCACGCCGCTACTTCCGCTTCTGCCCCCCGCCCCGCGCTCCCCCGCCGCGCTGTCCGCCGCGCCCTCCGCTCGACACCGCGCGCCCTGCGCTGCTCTTCGGACCCGCGTCCTCTCCGCGCGGCGCGAGCCCCTTCTCGAGGCGCGTCAGCTCGTCGCGCAGGGCCGCCGCCTTCTCGAAGTCGAGCTGCTCTGCCGCCAACAGCATCTCGCTCCGCAGCGCCTCTGCGCGCTCGGTCGCGTCGCGCGCCTCTGCGGCGGTGCGGATGGGCACGGTGACGTAGTCGCTGCCGCCGAGATCGGGAGTCATCGCGTGCATCGAGCGCGTCGTCGACTCCGGCGTAATCCCATGCTCGAGGTTGTACGCGGCCTGGAGCGCGCGGCGGCGCTCCGTCTCGGACAGGGCATACGTCATCGCCTTCGTGATCTTGTCCCCGTACATCAAGACCCGGCCGTTCACGTTGCGCGCGGCGCGGCCGATCGTCTGAATCAGCGAGCGCGGCGAGCGCAGGAATCCCTCCTTGTCGGCGTCGAGGATCGCGACGAGCGACACCTCCGGCAGGTCGAGGCCCTCGCGCAGGAGGTTGATCCCGACGAGCACGTCGAACTCCCCACGTCGCAGGTCGCGCAGGATGTCCACGCGCTCGAGCGTGTCGATGTCCGAGTGCAGATAGCGAATCCGGACTCCGAGCTCTGCATAGTATTCGGTCAGGTCCTCGGCCATGCGCTTGGTCAGCACGGTGACGAGCACGCGCTCGTGTCGCTCGACGCGCAGCCGGATCTCGCCGAGGAGGTCATCGACCTGCGAGCCGACGGGGCGCACCTCGATGATCGGGTCCATCAGGCCAGTCGGGCGAATCACCTGCTCGACGACGACGCCCTGAGTCTGCTTCAGCTCGTAGTCGCCCGGCGTCGCGCTGACGAAGAGCACCTGCCCGATGTGCTCCTCGAACTCCGTGAACTGGAGCGGGCGATTGTCGATGGCGCTCGGCAGCCGAAAGCCATGCTCGACGAGCGTGGTCTTCCGCGCGCGGTCCCCGAGGTACATCGAGCCGACCTGCGGCACCGTCTGATGCGACTCGTCGAGCACCAGCAAGAAGTCCTTGGGGAAGTAGTCGATCAGCGTCGGCGGCGCCTCGCCCTTCGCGCGCCCGGACATATGCCGCGAGTAGTTCTCGATGCCGTAGCAAAACCCCATCTGCTCGAGCATCTCGAGATCGTAGAGAGTCCGCTGCTCGAGGCGCTGCCGCTCGACGAGCTTGTTCTGCGACTCCAGCTCTGCGAGGCGCTCTTGTAGCTCTGCGCGAATGGCGACGACCGCCGCGCGCAGCTGATCGGGCGGCGCGACGTAGTGTGAGCCGGGGTAGATAGGATAGGTGTCGAGCTCGCCGAGCGACTTGCCGCGGAGCGGATCGATCCACTGGAGTCGCTCGATCGTGTCGCCCCAATACTCGACTCGGATCGCCTTGCTCTCCTCGCTCACGGGGAAGATCTCGACGACGTCCCCGCGCACTCGGAACGTGCCGCGATGAAAGTCGATGTCGTTGCGCTCGTATTGGATGTCGACGAGCCGCCGCAGCAGCTCGTCGCGGCGCAGCTCCGCGCCCTTCGTCAGCTCGATCAACATCCCGTAATACGACTCTGCGGAGCCGATACCGTAGATGCACGACACGCTCGCCACGATGATCACGTCGCGCCGAGAGAGCAGTGAGCGAGTCGCGGAGTGCCGCATTCGGTCGATCTGCTCGTTCACGATGGCGTCCTTCTCGATGAAGGTATCCGTCGTCGGGATGTACGCCTCGGGCTGGTAGTAGTCGTAGTAGCTGACGAAGTACTCGACCGCGTTCTCCGGGAAGAGCTGCTTCATCTCGCCGTAGAGCTGCGCGGCGAGCGTCTTGTTCGGCGCCATGATCAGCGCGGGGCGCCCCGTCTTGGCGATGATGTTCGCGACGGTGAACGTCTTGCCGGAGCCCGTGATGCCGAGCAGGCACTGCGCCACCTCGCCCGCCTCGAGCCCCTCCATCAGCTTGCGGATCGCCTCGGGCTGGTCGCCCTTCGGCTCGAACTCCGTCACGAGCTTGAACGGATTGGCAGTAGTCATGGCGCGCCAAGCTAGCCCCCGCCCCCGGGGTCGTCCACGAGATCGAGTGTGCTACGCGTCACGCACAGTGAAGCGCCTCGGTCTCCGCGTCCTCCGCCTCGTCTTCGTCGGCGTCCTCACCTACGTCGCGTACAGCTACCTCGCGCCGCGCGGGCTCTCGTGGGTGCTCGGGCCCGTCGCGCTCGGCGTGCTGACGCTGCTCGGCGCGATCGAGGTGCTGCGCTGGCGCGCGAGGAAGCAGCGCAGCGGGCTGGACGAGCAGTGGGAGGAGGCGCTCCTCGACGCGGAGAAGCGCCCGGTGGCGCTGCGTGGCCTGCGGGCGCGCCTCGAGAAGGCGAGCGACCCGACCGACCGCGCGCGGCTGCGCGTCGCGCTCGCGGAATTGCTCGACGCCGACGAGCAGAGCGTCGAGGCGGGCGAGGTGCTCGCTGACATCGACGAGGGCGCGCTGCCCTCGATCGACGGCGCCGTCGTGCGGCACGCGCGGGCGGAGATCGCGCTGCGGCGCGGGGATCTCGACGCCGCGCACGGCGCGCTCGTTGGGCGCGCGGTCACGTGCGGGGACGCGGAGCTCGATGTGCGGCTCGACCTCTTGGCGGCGCAGGTCGAGGCAGAGCGCGGGGGCGCGGAGGCTGCGCTCAAGATCGCCAGGCGGATCGGCGCGGGCGCCGGCAAGGATCAGGACCTCGCGCGGGACGCCGCCATCGTCGAGGCGTGCGCGCTCGACGCGCTCGGGCGCCGCGACGAGGCGCTCATGCTGCTCGAGCAGATCGACCTCGAGCTGCGCCCGGTCATCGCCGCGCTCGGCTCACGGCGCGTGCGGGAGCTGCTCGACGTGCTCGAGGCGACGGTGGACTGAGCCGGGCGGTTCCTCGTGAGCGCTGCTGCGTGACCAGCTGCAGCCAGCCGTCGAAGAACGCGTCGCCGTCGGCCTGCCAATCGGTGATCGGCGCCTCCGGGTCGAAGTGTCGCGGCGGGGGCACATCGGCGCGCCCGAGCTCGCGGTCCCGGCGGTATTCGAACACGAGCCGCTCCGCCACGTACTCGGGGTGTCCGAGGTGCGCGACGAAGCGGTGATCGGGAGTCTCGAAGACCGAGTAGCCGGTCTCGAGAGAGTGCGAGAGCGGGCGGACGAGTCCGTCGCGCTCAGCGCGCTCGAGCGCGGAGTCGCTGATGCCCGAGTGTCGGCTGTGCGCGCAGCGGAACGAGCGCGAGTGTGCGCGCAGCAGCGGAGTCTCCGGGTCGAGCGTGGTGTTCTCGAACACACCGAAGACCTTCTGTCGAAATACGGTCTTCGGAATGCCGAGCACGTGCCCGAGCGCGAGCCCTCCCCAGCAGAGCCCGAGCGTGCTCGGGACCTCTGCGCGGGCGTAGCTCAATACGTCGTAGAGCTCCGGCCAATACCGCACCTCGTCGAACTCCAGCTGCTCGACGGGCGCGCCCGTCAGGAGCAGGCCGTCGAGCGGCCCCGAGTCGAGCGCGGAGTCGAGCGTGCGATACGAGCGCGCGAGGTGCGCGGGGTCGCTGCTCTTGTAGGAGTGAGTCTCGAGTCGCAGCCAGACAGGCTCGACCTCGACCGAGGCGCGCGACAGCGGGCCGAGCAGCAGAGGCTCGTACGTCTCGAGCTTCGGCATGAGGTTGAGGATACCGATGCGCAGCGACATGGGGCGACTCCTTGGGTTCAGCTCGCGGAGAGCGCCTGGTCGAGGTCGGTGAGGATGTCGGCGGGGTGCTCGAGTCCGACCGAGAGGCGCACGTAGTCGGGAGTGACGCCCGTCGCGGCCTGCTCCGTGGGCGAGAGTTGTTGGTGAGTCGTCGACGCGGGGTGAATCGCGAGCGTCTTGGCGTCACCGACGTTGGCGACGTGCGAGATCAGCTGGAGTCGGTTGATCAGGCGCTTGCCAGCGTCGAGTCCGCCCTTCACGCCGAAGCCGACCAACGCGCCCGCGCCGCGCGGCAGATACTGCTTCACGCGCGGCAGCTCCGCGCTCGTCTCGAGCCCGGGATAGCGGACCCACTCGACCGCCGGATGCGTCGAGAGGTGCTTGGCGACGGTGAGCGCGTTCTCGGAGTGTCGCGCCATCCGAAGGGGCAGAGTCTCGAGCCCTTGCAGGAACTGAAACGAGTTGAAGGGCGAGAGCGCGGGCCCGAGATCGCGGAGCAGCGTGACGCGCGCCTTGATGATGTAGGCGATGTTGCCGATGGGCGCGAGGGCCTCGACGAACTTGAGCCCGTGATAGCTCGGGTCGGGGTCGGTGATCAGCGGGAACTTGCCATTCGTCCAATCGAACTTACCGCTGTCCACGATGGCGCCGCCGATCGAGGTGCCGTGTCCGCCGATGAACTTCGTCGCGGAGTAGACGGCGACGTCGACGCCGTGGTCGAACGGGCGGAGCAGATACGGAGAGACCGTGTTGTCGAGGATGAACGGGAGTCCGTTCGCGTGCGCGAGCTTGCTGATCGACTCGAGGTCTGCGACGTCGAGCTTGGGATTGCCGATCGACTCCGCGTAGACGGCTTTCGTCTTCGGCGTGATCGCCTGCTCGAACGCGGCGAGGTCGTTCGAGGGGACGAAGCGCACCTTGATGCCGAAGCGCGCGAAGGTGTGTCGGAAGAGGTTGTAGGTGCCGCCGTA
This sequence comes from uncultured Sandaracinus sp., assembly GCA_903896985.1. Lineage (GTDB taxonomy): Bacteria > Myxococcota_A > Polyangia > Polyangiales > JADJQN01 > CAIUAC01. The sequence goes on along the minus strand of CAIUAC010000136.1, from coordinate 1,881 downwards.
GAGGTTGTCGGCGGCGACGATCTCGTCACCGGCTTGCGCGATGTTCAGCAGCGCGAGGGCGATCGCCGCCTGCCCGCTCGCGACGCCGAGGGCGCCGACGCCACCGTCGAGCTCCGTCAGGCGCTTCTCGAAGACGTCCGTCGTCGGGTTCATCAGGCGCGTATAGATGTTCCCGAACTCCTTCAGCGCGAAGAGGTTCGCCGCGTGGTCGGCGTCGCGGAATTGGTAGGAGGTCGTCTGGTAGATCGGCACCGCGCGCGACCCGGTGGTGGGGTCGGGTACCTGCCCGCCGTGAAGCGCGATCGTCTCGGGTCGGAAAGTCTGCTTGGCCATCGTTTTCTCCTTCGCGTGGAGCCATTGTCTAGTATAACGGCGCCATGTCTGTCAACACGGATGCCTCAAATCGGCCCCAGGTGCTCAAGTTCGGCGGCTCTTCGCTCGGTCGGGCGGCGCGCCTCGGGCGGGTGCTCGAGATCGTCGCGCGGGAGCGGAGCGCGGGTCCCCTCGCCGTCGTCGTCAGCGCGATGGGCGACACCACGGACGACCTCCTCGCGGCGTTCGCGGCGGCGGTGCGCGGCGAGCGTGGGCAGGCGTCGGCGCTCGTCGAGCGCATCGCGTCCGTGGCGCTCGCGTCGGCGGGCGGCGCGCTGTCCCAGCGGGGCGTCGAGTCGCTGGGCCTCCAGGCGGGCGACCTCCTGCGGCGCGACCTCGAGGCGCTGAGCGCGCGGGAGCTCGAGCCGCTGCGCGCGCTGCTCGAGCAGGTAGCGTCGAGCCGCGACGACTCGCTGAAGACGCGCGATCGCGTGCTCGCGTTCGGCGAGCTGCTCTCGTCCGCGCTCGTCGCCGCGTGCCTGCGCGCCGTGGGCGTCCCCGCCGAGCGCGTCGACGCGCGCACCTGGGTCTCGACCGACGCGCGGCACGGCGACGCGAGCGTGCGGATGGCCGAGACGCGCGCCCGCGCCGCGACGCTCGCGGACGGCTGGCTCGGCGACGGGCAGCCGATCTCCGTGCACACCGGCTTTCTCGGCGCGACCTCGGACCGCGAGACGACGACGCTCGGGCGCAACGGCTCGGACTACTCCGCGGCGATCCTCGCGGCGGTGCTCGACGCGCGCGGCGTGACGGTGTGGACCGACGTGCCCGGCGTGATGACCGCCGACCCTGCGCTCGTCCCCGAGGCGTACTCGGTGCCGAACCTCAGCTACCGCGAGGCGCTGGAGCTTGCGGGCCTCGGCCTGCGGATGTTCCACCCCCGCACGATGCAGCCGCTGATGGAGGCGAACATCCCGCTGCGGATCCGGGACACGATGAACGCCGACGCGCCGGGCACGCTCGTCGACCGCGACGGCTCGACCGACGCGCGCCGGCCGACCTGCATCGCGTCGCTCGACGATATGGCGCTGCTCGACCTCGAGGGCACGCTGCGCTCGCGGGACGCGCGCCTCGCGCCGCGCGCGCTGACGGCGCTCGCCGCGGCGGGCGTCGACGTCTGGCTCAGCGCGACCGCGCCCGTCGGCAATGGCATCGCGATCGTCGTGCGCGACGAGGCTTCGTTCGCGGCGAAGGACGCGCTCGACGCGGAGTTCGCGGCGGAGCGCGCGTGCGGCGAGGCGAACGGCACGCGGATCGCGCACGGCGTCGCCGTCGTCACGCTCGTCGCCGAGGCGATGGGCCGCACGGCGAACGTCGCGGGGCGTTTCTTCGCGGCGATCGGCGCGGTCGGCGTCAACGTGCGGGCGGCGTCGCAGGGCGCGACCTCGCGCGCGATCTCGTGCGTCGTCGACGCGGCGGACACGGCCGCGGCGGTGCAGGCGGTGCACGCCGTGATGAACCTCGCCACCGAGCGCGTCAGCGTGCTCGTGCTCGGCAAGGGCACGGTGG
>CAIUAC010000135.1 GCA_903896985.1 uncultured Sandaracinus sp. | reverse complement strand
GGCGGAGTCGTTCGCCTCGCAGCTCTACCTCGACGAGCTGATCCAGCACTGCCTGCGCGTGAAGCTCGACGGCGCGGCGGTGCGCACGAACACCAAGCTCTTACGTCGAATTCTGTAGACGCCGCCCGCCGACGCGGCGGACTGCGACGCGCGCCAAGGCGTGCTGCGTGAGCTCGTCGCGCGACCCGAGCTGCGCGCGCAGCTCGAGCAGGCGTACGCAGCGCTCCGGGCGCTCCGCGACGCGCTCGAGCTCGCGACGTCGGTCGAGCCGAACCTCGTGCGGCGCAAGATCGGCGTGCTCGTCGCGCTGCAGCGCTGCGTGAACGCGCTGGCGGACGGCTTCGACGGCGCGACGTCGCTGCTCGCGCGGCTCCGCAGCAAAGGGCAGGCCGTGCGCGCGAGCGCGGCGTGGACGCAGCTCACGCAGCTGGTGGACATCGAGGGGCACCTCGCGACGGTGGACCTGCGCGTGCGCCTCGGCTCGGACGGCACGATCCGCGGCTTCGGCGTGCTCGCGGTGCGCGAAAACGCGGACAACGACCTGCTCCCGGGGCCCGTCGCGCGCTTCTTTCAGCGGCTCTTCTCGTTCTTGCGCGGCTATCGCTACGGCGAGAGCGAGGTCGTGGTGCGCCTGCTCGAGGAGGTGTTCACGCCGCTGACCGACGACGTCGTGGAGCTCCTCGCGACGATGGGCGCGCTCGAGCTCTATCTCGCTGCGCTCGGCTTCCGCGATCTCGCCGCAGAGAAGGGGCTCACGGTGTCCCTGCCGGAGCTGCTCGACGACTCCGCGCCGGGCGACAACGCCGACGCGCGCGCGACGCCGGGGCGAGTGCTCGAGGGGCTCTTCAACCCGCTCCTCTTCGTGCAGGGGATCACGCCGACTCCTTGCGATGTGCCGGTCGCTCGGCACGACGCGCTCGTCGTGATCACGGGGCCGAATTCCGGCGGTAAGACGCGGCTCTTACAGGCGCTCGCGCTGACGCAGCTGCTCGGCCAAGCGGGGCTCTTCGTGCCGGCGGCGAGGGCACGGCTCGCGCGGGCGCCGCGCATCTTCCTCTCGCTCGTCACCGACGGGGACGCGGGGCAGGTCGAGGGGCGCCTCGGCACCGAATTGCTGCGCATTCGCAAGCTCTTCGAGCAGCTCGAGGAGGGCTCGCTCGCGGTGCTCGATGAGCTCTGCTCGGGGACGAACCCGCTCGAGGGCGAGGAGATCTTCGAGATGGTCGTGTCGCTGCTCCCGCGCCTGCGCCCGCAGGTCTTCGTCAGCACGCACTTCCTCGGGCTCGCCGCGCGGCTCGAGCGCGAGCGCCCCGTCGAGAGCCTCGCGTTCCTGCAGGTCGAGCTCGATGCGGACGAGCGCCCGACCTATCAGTTCGTGCCTGGCGTGGCGAAGACGTCGCTCGCGCACAAGGTCGCCGCGCGCCTCGGCGTGACGCGCGAAGAGCTCGAGGCGCTGGTGGCTGACAAGATCGGCGCTGAAGAGTCCGGCGGCGAGAGCCCGGGAAGCGAGAAGCAACGCGAGAAGCCGCGCTGAGGTCCCAGGCCGCCGCAAGTCCGGAGCGAGCGTAAGCTCGGCGCCCGCGGCGCGACGCTACAGGCAGGAGACGATGATTGTCGCGTTCGTCCCCGAGGGTCGGAACTAATCATGGAGGCGACGGTCTTCGTCCTGTGCGCTTCGCCGAGGTGAAATCCCCGCTGATCGAGCCGCGCGGGCCGCGCGTACCGCTCGCTGTCTGGCTCGTGCTCGCGGGGCTGCCGTGGCTCGTCGGCGTCGCGCGAATGCGGTACCTCGCCGGCCTGGCGCTCGAGCGCGCGCACGTCGTCGCGCTCGGGTCGCGCGAGCCTGCCGTGGCGCGGTGGACGCACGACGCGCTCAGCGCGCAGTGGCTCGGTGCGTGCTGGACGTGGGGACTCGCCGGGGCGCTCGCGGTCGGCTTCGGCGGCGTGGCGCTGTCGCGGCGCTGGGCGCAGCGCAAGAGCGCGACCGACGACTCGCTGCGGCCGAGCGCGGGCGCGCTGATGACGGCAGCCGCGGCCGCGGGCTTTCTGTCGCTCGTCGCGGGCACCGCTGCGCTCGACGCGCGAGAGTCGCTCAGCGCCTTGCACTCGCTGCTGCGGTTGGACGCCGGGACGCGCGCGATGGTGTTCGCGGAGGCGGCGGAGTCCTTCGTGAGCGGCGCGCTCCTCGTGAAGACCGCGACGGGCGTGCTCCTCGTCGGGGCCCTGGGGCTCGCGGGCTGGGTCGCGTCCCGCCCGCGGGCTGCGGCGCGCGAGGTCGTCGGGGGGACGGCGCTGATCGTCGCCGCGTTGCTGCTCGCGAACGCGGACCGCGCGGCGGGGTTCTCGACCCAGCGCGAGGTCGCCGCCTCGCTGCCGACCCCTTGGCAGGACGTCGAGGGCTTCGTGCCGATGGCGCTCGGCGACGCGGACCCTTCGCCCGCGGGGCCGCCCGTCGCGGTGGTCACGATGGACTCGATCGTGCCCCTCGACGGCTTCGCGGTCCCCACGACGTCGCTCGACGCGCCCGCGAGCCGCAGCTCGCTCGCCGAGGCGCTGAGCACGGCGCAGGGACGCGTGCCCGCGCAGTGGAACAGCGTCGTGAGGCTCGAGGCGATGCTCCGCAGTCAGCCGCGGAGCGTCGAGGACGCCGACGGGCGTCCCTCGATGACGCTGCTCGTCGACGCGCGCGTGCCGGCGTCCGTGCTGCGGGCGCTGTTCGCTGCCGCAGCCGACGCGGGCGCGCGCTCGGTCGTGCTCCTCGGAGCGGACAGTCGCGTGACCCGAGAGACGACGACGGCGCTCGAGGGCGGCGCGCCGCTGCTCGGCCTGCTCGTGCGCCGACCGCGCAGCCTCACGGTGCTGCTCGAGCGCGGCATCGCCGGTCACTACGCGGAGGGCGACGACAACCTCTGGCACGCGACGGTCGGCGGACGCGCCGAGGGGCAACTGAGCGCGCGCCCCGGCATGACGCTCGCGCCGCTCCCCGTGCCGAGCACGCGCGAGTCGCGCGCCCGGCCAAAGCGCGCTCCCGCGACGGAGCGACTCAGCGTGGCGTACCTGGCGCTCGCCGACGACGCGACCGCTGCGAGCCTGGCGACGTTCGCGCTGACCGCGACCGAGCAGGGGCTTGCTCCGCTCGTCGCGCTGCGTGCGCTGCCGGGAGAGCCCGACCGGCCGTTCGATGCCGGGCCCCCATGGGAGCCGAGCTCGATCTGGCAGCCCCGCGACTTCGGCGGCTTCACCGAGACCTTCAGATCGCCGGAGTGCGGACCGCGCGAGGGGGGCCCGCGCCGCGGAGACCGCCGAGCCCGGCCGGGACCGGTGGCAGGGGTCAGCGGCAGCGCGGTGGAGGTCCGAGGCTCGCTCTCGCCTCAGGTCATCCAGCGAGTCGTGACGAGGCACTTCCCCGAGGTGCGTTACTGCTACGAGCAACTGCTCGACGAACACCCCCAGCTCGCGGGCACCGTCGCCGTGCAGTTCATGCTCGACGCGTCAGGCGCGCCGCAGTCGGTCGCGCTCGGCCGCTCCGATCTGCGCTGTCGCCCGCTCGAAGTCTGCATCGTGCAGGCGGTGAAGCGGTGGTCGTTTCCGAGCCCACCGCTCGCTGCGTTGCAGCTGGTCACCTACCGCTTCGTCCTGGAAAGCAGGCGCTGAACCGGGATTTGTTAGCATCCCGCGCATGACCCGTGATCCCGACCTGTCGTCCCTCCCTCAGTTCGGCGTCGCACCGGCGCCCGCACCGCAGAGAGCCTCGGGCTTCGCGACGGGGCTCGCGGCGTCGATGCCGTTCCTCGTCGGACTCGGCGCGACCGTGGTCTTCGTCGCGGGTCTCAAGAGCGAGAGCCCGTTGCGCTTCGCGCAGGAGACGGGCTGGCCCTTCTACGCGATCGTGGCGATGACCTGGCTTTCGGCGCTCGTGCTCACGGTCACGCTCGCGCTCGCGGGACGCGGGGCGCGCGTGCCTTCGGCGCTGTCGCTCTTCTTCGCCGGGCTGCCTTGGGTGGTGGGCGTCGCTGGCGTGCGGCTCTCGACGAGCAACGTCCTCGACGCGGTGACGAACGTCGAGCCCGCGATGCGCGCGACGCTGATCGCGCAGGGCCTCGCCGAGGCGAGCGGCGCGCGACTCGTCGGCGCGTGGTGCACCGCAGCCCTCGCTGGGTCGCTCGCGCTCGGGCTCGCCATCGCGTCGCTCGGGCAGCGGTCGCCGAACCGCAAGCCGCTCTTCGGCGCCGTCGGGCTCGTGCTCTCGCTGCCGGTGGTCGCGCTCGCAGGCTACGCGGGCGTCGCCCACGTGTTCGGCACGTACCTGCTCTACGCCGTCGTCGCCG
>CAIUAC010000134.1 GCA_903896985.1 uncultured Sandaracinus sp. | reverse complement strand
TTCGCGAACTGGATCTCGCCGCCCGCGCAGGGCGTCAAGGGCACGCCCGTCGAGTTCGAGTACGTGAAATTCCACGGCGCAGGCGGCGACGCGGAGTGAGGCTGGGCGGTCGAGCCGAGCGCGCCTGTTCGCCCGCCTCGCGCGCGTCCTGCGCCTGATAGGATGCGCGCCGCATGACGACTGACGCGCTCGCTCGGCTCGACTCGCTCTCGCTCGGCTTCCGCTCACGCTACCTCCGGCACGCCGAGGTCGAGGCGCAGTTACACGCCTGGGCGGCGGCGTTCCCCGAGGTGGCGCGCCTCGAGGTGATCGGCACGACGCCCGAGGGGCGCGCGCTCACGGTGCTCGTGCTCGGACACGACCCGGAGCGTCAGCGTCCGAGCGTGTGGGTCGACGGCAACATGCACGCGACGGAGGTCTCGGGCTCGTCAGTCGCGCTCGGCATCGCCGAGGATGTGCTGCGAATTCACCTCGGCGGCGACCCGCGCGGGCTGCCTGCGCCCGCCGCGGCGCGCGTGCGCGAGGTCGTGTTTCACGTGCTGCCGCGCATGTCGCCCGACGGCGCAGAGCATGTGCTGACGACGGGCGGCTATGTGCGCTCGGTGAACCGCGACGCGCGCACTCAGACGCAGCACGCGCGCTGGCTCGCGCACGACGTCGACGGGGATGGCGTCGCGCTCCTGATGCGCGTGCGGGATCCGGGGGGCGAGTTCGTCGACGCGCACGAGCACCCCGGGCTGATGGTGCCGCGCACGCTCAGCGACGAGGGGCCGTTCTACAAGCTCTATCCGGAGGGCACGATCGCGCACTTCGACGGCGCGCACGTGCCAGACCCTTATTTTCTCGGGGACAACGAGCCTGACCTCAACCGCAATTTTCCGAGCACCTGGATGCCCGAGTCGGTGCAGGCGGGCGCGGGGCGCTTCCCGCTGTCGGAGCCCGAGTCGCGCGCGGTCGTCGAGTACACGGTCGCGCGCCCGCAGCTGTTCGCGTGGCTGAACCTGCACACCTTCGGCGGCTGCTTCATTCGGCCGATGGGGGACGCGCCCGACTCGAAGATGGACCCGTCGGACCTCGCGCTCTATCGGCAGCTCGGCGCGTGGGCGGAGGAGCTGACCGGCTATCCGATGGTGAGCGGCTTCGAGGAGTTCACCTACGAGCCCGACAAGCCGCTGCGGGGCGACCTCAGCGAGTGGGCGTACTCGCAGCGCGGCTGCGTCGCGTACGTCGTCGAGCTCTGGGATCTCTTCGCGCAGCTCGGCAAGACCAAGCCGAAGCGCTTCGTCGAGCACTACACGCACCTGACGCGCGCGGACCTCGTCGCGCTCGCGCGCTGGGACGCGGAGCACAACGCGTCCCGCGTGATCCGCCCCTGGAAGACGGTCACGCACCCGCAGCTCGGCGAGGTCGAGGTCGGCGGCGTCGACCCGCGCGTCGGGCTCTCGAATCCGCCCTACGAGCGGCTCGCGGAGGTGTGCGCGAAGCACAGCGCGCACTTCCTTCGCGTCGCCGCGCTCGCGCCGCACCTGCGCGTCGAGCGGCGCGCGGTGAGCGCGCTCGGGGGCGACGTCGCGCACGTCGAGATCGTCGTGCGCAACGAGGGCTATCTGCCGACGCAGGTGCTCGACAGCGCGAAGAAGCTCGCGTGGAGCGAGGCGCTCGTGTGCGAGGCTCGCGGCGAAGGCGGGCTCGTCGTCGAGGGGCTGACGCGACACGAGGTCGGGCACCTCGACGGCTGGGGGCGCGGGCTCTTCGACGGCGGCTCGGCGCTCTATTTTCAGCGCAGCCGCGGCACGACGGGGCAGCGGGTCGTGCGCTTCACGACGCGCGGCAAGGGCACGCTGATCGTGCGCGCGGGCAGCTCGCGCACGGGGCACGTCGAGACGCGCATCGAAGTGCCATGAGCGACGCGCGAGACGACGACGACGAGCGCATGCTCTCGGTGCACTACGGGCGGAGCGCGAATTGCTCGTCGATCGGGAGCGTCGTCGACGTGCTCTTCGTCAGCGGCGTCGCCGGCACGGCGGTGCTCGCGTCCCTCGCAGTGCTGCTCGGCAAGCGCGAGGCGGCTGTGAGCGCGGTCGATCGCGGCGCTGTCGACGGCGGCGCTGTCGAGAGCGGCGCTGTCGATCGCAACGCTGTCGACAGCAGCGCGCCGAGCGACGAGTCGACGTGAAGCTGCTGCGCGCGCGCGCCGAGCGCTTCGGCGCCATCGTCGCGACGGAGGAGCCGCCCGCGCTGCTCTCGGTGACGCGCGGGCTCGCGCGGAGGCTCGGCGTCGAGGGCGCCGCGCTCTGGGAGGGCGCGTCGCCGGGGCTCGACGTCGCGGTGCTGAGCGGACCGACGGAGGTGCACGTCTCCGTCACCGAGCGTTGCCCCGCCGCGTGCACGGGCTGCTACGCGAACGCGACGCCCGACGGGCA
>CAIUAC010000133.1 GCA_903896985.1 uncultured Sandaracinus sp. | reverse complement strand
CGGGTATGCTGATCACCGAAGGCTGAGCAGAGAAGGCTGAGCAGAGAAGGCTGAGCAGAGAAGGCTGAGCAGAGAAGGCTGAGCAGAGAAGGCTGAGCAGCGCAGCCTGAGCCGAGAAGGCTCAGAACCGGGAAAGAGGGGGAGAAATGTACGATCCGCAGAAGCAGCTCGACCGTCAGGTAGATCGCGCCCTCGGCAAGGCGAAGGACAAGGCCGTCAGCACCGTCGTCTGGTGGGCGATCGGCTGCGTCGTGATGCTGCTGCTCGTCTGCTTCGTCGGGGGGCTCTTCGTCTACATCGGCGGCGCGGGCCTCAGCTCGTATATGCAGACGGCGGGCGCCGCGCAGCGCACGGCGAGCGCCTGGGACGGGCTCTCGACGCTGGAGTGCACCGGCGCGAACACGATGGAGCTCGAGGGGATCACGGCGACGCTCTCGGACGTCGGCGTCCGCGCGAGCGGCGCGTGCAACCTGACGCTGCGCAACTGCAACCTGACGGCGCCGACGGCGGTCGAGGTGTCCGGCGGGGCGCACGTGACGATCATCGGCGGCACGGTGACGGGCTCAGTCGCCGCGATCCAAGCGGGCGGCGGCTCGACCGTCGACGTGCAGGGCGCGACGATCACCGGGCCCGTCGCGCGCTCCGGCGGCGCGCACGTCAACGGCGTGCCGTGATACCGTGACGCCCATGTCTCGCTTCCCCGTCGCGCTGACGCTCGCCCTCGCCCTCGCCACGCTCCCGACGCTCGCCGCCGCGCAAGACGCGCCGAGCCCGCCGAGCGCGACCCCGCCGAGCGCGACCCCGCACGGCACGACGCCGTACGCGACGCAGTGCGCGAACGGGCTGCGCTTGCTGCTCGCGCGCGACTTCGACGGGGCGCTCGGCGCGTTTCGCGCTGCGGTGCAGCTCTCGGGCAGCGACCCGCGGGCGTTCTATTACATGGGCGAGACGCAGCGCGTCCGCGGCGAGCTGACCGAGGCGCTCGAGATGTTCCGCACCGCGGCGCGGCTCGCGGGCGCGAGCAACGACGCGGCGATGCAGGCGCGCGGGCTGCAAGGCGCGGCAGAGGCGCTCGAGCGCTCCGAGGGGCGGCGCAACGACGCGCGCACCGCGTGGGCCGAGTATATGCGCTTCGCCGACCAGAACCCGACCGTCGCCTTCCCCGACCTCGCGCGCGCCCGGATTCAGGCGCTCGACGCGATGCGGGAGCTCGACGAGACGTACGCCGACGTGCGCGAGCGCATCGCGACGCGCGTGCGTGAAAACGCGCACCCAACGCCGCCGAGCGCGCCGAGCCCGTAGGCGGGCGTCACTCGCCCGTGGTGAGGCGACGGCTGTACGCGAGCCCTCGATACGGCGCGGCGGTGCTGAAGAGGCTGCCGCCGACGGCGTAGAGCGTGCTCTCGTCGGTGACGCTCGGCGCCACCACGCCGTGGATCGAATGAAAATCGAGCGTCGTCGCGCCGTCGTCGTCGCGCAGGAGCGTGCCGTCCCACGCGTAGCTGCGGAGCGTGCCGCGCACGCCCGCGACGTGGACGACGCCGGGGTCGCGCAGCCACACGCCGTTGAGGCCGGGCGCGTAGCTGAGGTCCACCGAGCGCAGCGCGACGCCGTCCCAGAGCAGCAGCACGCCGTTCGCGCGACCGCCGACGATCGCGACGTGCTCAGGGCCCGTGCCCCAGACGGCGACGAGGTCCTCGCCCGTGCCCGTCGGGCGCTCCTCCCACGCGGTGCCGTCGTAGTGCAGCAAGAGGCCGTGCTGCCCGACGGCCCAGACGTCGCTCGCGCTGCTGCCCCAGACCTTGAAGAGCGCGTGCACGTTCGCGCGCGAGAGCGTCGGTAGCGGGACGCTCGACCAACCGCTCGCGTCGCGGTGCAGGAGCACGCCGAGCGACGGCGCGACGCCGCTGCCGCCGACCGCCCAGAGGTCGTCGGGCGCGCTGCCCCAGAGGCCCCAGAGGTCCTCGGTCGTGCCGGAGTCCTCGGGCGTGAACGCCGCGCCGTCCCAGCGCAAGAGCGTGCCGCCTTGGCCGACGACCCACACCTGATCAGCGGCAAATCCGAAGGTCCAGTCGAGCAGCGGGGTCACGCGCCCGAGGTCGCGCGCCTGCCACGAGGTCCCGTCGAAGTGCTGCACCACGCCCGCGCCCGGACTGCCGCCGACGGCCCACACATCGCTCGGGCCAGACGCCCAGACGTTCATCAGCCACCCGGCGCTCGCGGCGTCCGGCAGCGCGCTCCACGCGGGGGGCTCGGGCGGCGCGGGCTGGGGGCAGCCCCCGAGAAGCAGCAGGCATGAAGCCGCGAGAGCGACGGAAGCAGCGCGAAGAGTGGGAGTCGACATGAGCGAGCGCGAGGATACCGCGAACGCTCAGTCAGGCTGGAAGATCACGTTCTGCGTCGCGTCGCCGTCGTAGAACTGCCCCGCGCGATCGAAGGTGATCGCGCCGAAGGTGTTGAGCGCGATGGCGAAGAGGGCGAGCAGCCAGAACCCCGGGCCAAAGCGGCGCTTCGAGAGCGCGATCAGCGCGAACAAGAACGGCATATAGTCGAGCGCGAACCGATAGCCGAACTGGATCCAGCCGCTGTTCTGATAGAGCAGGTTGAACACGCAGACTGCCGCGCTCGCGGAGAAGAGCGCGACCATCGTCGGGGTGAGCTTCTTCGGCCACAGCGCCCAAAGGAGCGCGGGAGTCGTCACCCAGAGCGCGAGCCCGTGCCGGCTCATCATCAAATACGGCGCGCGCGCAGACAGCCACGGCAGCGCGGACGTGAAGACCGCGAGGTTCTTCGAGAGATAGTGGTAGTTGAAGAGGCCCCAGCGCTCGATCCTCCCGCGCCACATGATCTGCAGATAGCGGTGCCCGAACTCGAAGGGATCGTGGAAGCGCGCGTAGTTCATCCACATCGCGACGCCGCCGAGGACGAGGATCGGCGCGGCGAAGATGGCGGCGCTCTTGGCGAAGACGCGCCACTGCACGCCCTTCAGCCACACGAAGACGCGCGTGTAGACGAGCGCGTCCTCGGGCACCGCGGGGGAGTCTGCGCGGCGCGCGACGCGGAGCGCCTCGAACGTGAAGAGCAGCACCGCGACCGACGTGTTCGGGCGCGTCAGGAAGCAGAGGCCGAGCATCAAGCCAGCCCAGAACGGGCGCTTCGCGTCGAGCGAGAAGAGCGCATAGAGGATCAGCAGGCTGACGGCGACGACGTGCGCGGCGAACCACACGGCGCCTTGGACGGCGACGAAGAAGAACACCGTGCCGAACGCGAAGAGCACGCTGAGGAGCGCGTCCTCGACCCAGTGCCGGCCGCTCTCGAAGCGCTCACGGAGCGCGCGCAGGAGCACGTAGAGGAGCGCCGGCGAGAAGCCCGCGAGCACCGCCCAGAAGAGGCGATCGAGCGTCTGCGTCTTCCAGATGGCGACGAGCGGCAAGATCACGATCGCGGGCAGCGGCGGGAACGACACGTACCACTTGCCCTCGAAGAGGGCCCAGTCGTTGCTGCCGGGCGCGCGGTTGCCGAGCACCGAGAGCTGCCCTTGCAGGAAGCTCATCGCGAGGTGCACGAAGTGATTGTCGGCGGAGGGCGTGAGGCGCCGGTCCCCGAGGGCGAGGACGTAGAGGAGCGCGCAGAGCGCGAAGAGCGCGGCGGGGACGCCGACGCGACGGAGAGAGCGCATTCGGCTCGCGGCTGCTGCCATGACGCGCGCGAGCATACTGGCCGCGCGCACCGAGGGGCAAAGTGTGTGCGCAAGAATGCACCGGCGGCGCGGAGGGCGGCGCGCTTGACGGTCCAGAGGCGCGGTCTTACAAGGCCCGCCGATGTCCAACAGCCCCGCCAAGCCCACCGTCGAGCTCGTCCGCAATGCGCTCTCTGCCGTGCTCGACCCGACGTTCGAGCGGCCCCTCGGGGAGCTCGGGCTGATCGAGGCCATCGAGGTCGAGCCGCTCGACTCGGGGATGCGCGTGAAGCTGCGCCTGCGCTTGGTCGCGCCGAGCGAGTCGCACAAGGCGCGCATCGAGACGGAGGTGCGCAAGGCGCTCTTCCCGCTCGGCGTGCAGGAGATCGAGCTCGCCTGGGACCTCAACGTCTCGACGCGACAGCTGACGGGCGAAGACCCCGTGCCCGGCGTGAAGAACGTGCTCCTCGTGATGAGCGGCAAGGGCGGCGTCGGCAAGAGCACCTGCGCGGCGAACCTCGCGCTCGCCCTGCAGCGCGCCGGCGCGCGCGTCGGCTTGCTCGACGCGGACGTCTACGGGCCGAGCGTGCCGACGATGTTCGGGCTCGAGGGCGGGCACCCGACGAGCGGCGACGGCGTGCACATCAGCCCGCTCGAGCGCTTCGGCGTGAAGCTGATGAGCATCGGCTTCCTCGTCGAGGACTCGAAGCAGGCGGTCGTCTGGCGCGGGCCGATGCTCTCGACGGCGCTGACGCAGTTCTTGAAGGACGTGGACTGGGGGAAGCTCGACTACCTCGTGCTCGACCTGCCGCCGGGCACCGGCGACGTCGCGCTGACGCTCGCGCAGAAGGTGAAGGTCACCGGCGCGGTGGTCGTGACGACGCCGCAAGAGGTGGCGCTGATCGACGTCTACAAGGCCGTGTCGATGTGCGAGAAGCTCTCGATCCCGATCCTCGGGGTGATCGAGAACATGAGCTACTTCATCGACACCGCCGGCGTGCGGCACGACCTCTTCGGCAAGGGCGGCGGCGACAAGATCGCGGAGTACGCGAAGGCGCCGCTCCTCGGGCAGATCCCGATCGAGCAGGCGGTGCGCGAGTGCGGCGACAAGGGCACGCCGATCGTGCAGGCGGAGCCCGCGAGCGCGAGCGCGAAGGCGTTCAACGACATCGCCGACAAGCTCGTGCGCGGCATCGCGATCGAGCAGTGGAAGCGCAGCGGCGGCGGCAAGGCGCCGACGGGCGAAGGGCCGACGCGCCTGAAGATCGTGCGCTGAAGCCCGCGGGACGCGCGGCACGGCGCGTGCTCTGCTGCGGCGCATGACTCGACTGCGCCGCCATGTGCCACAGGTCTGCTCGCTCGGACTCACGCTCGCGTGCCTGATCGCCTCGAGCGGCTGCTATCTGAGCTACGGGCTCAGCGGCGCGGAGCGCGACGCGGGCGGGGCTCTGAGCGACGCGGCGATGAGCGACGCGGCGATGAGCGACGCTGGCTCGGACGCCGGGCTGTCCTGCCCCGCCGTGCGCGCCGACTATGTGTGCTTGGAGTCGTTCCTCGTGCAGCCGGGGCGCGCGTTCTCGCTGCCGCTCTCGTTCGCGACGTGCGGCTGCTGCATCCACTCGGAGTGCGCCGTCGGCGTCGACGCGAGCACGCACACGCTGAGCCTGACGACCGCGCTCTGCGCGGACACCTGCGCGTGCGACGCGTGCAACACGCCGACGGTCTCGTGCGAGGTGCCGCCGCTCGCGGAGGGCGACTGGACGGTCAACGTCAACGGCGGCGACGCCTTTGCGCTGCCGGTGCGCTACGACTCGGGGCTCGTCCCGCCGCCCCCCGCGTGCGTGGACTTCGCGCAGCCGAGCCTCTGCCCTGGCGATCGCGCGCTGCCCGGACTGAGCAGCCCCGTGGCGCTCGCGTGCGCGACGCAGGACGGACTCGGGCGCGACGCCTATGTCCTCGAGGTGACCGACCCTTGCGGCGGCTGCTCGAGCGACAGCGCCTGCACCGTGCAGCTCGACCCGCGCTACACCGACGATCTGCCGCCCGGCGGAGAGCTCACCGTCATGGCGAACCGCTACTTCCCCGGCTGCGTGGACTGCACCCCAGGCTGCGTGCCCGTCACGCGCGTCTGCCCGGTGCCGCCGCTCGTACCCGGGGACGTCTACCGCGTGCACGTCGAGGGAGTGCCGCCGTTCATCTTCACCGCGGGCACCGATGCGCGCGTCTGCGCGGGCGGTCCGATCGGCCTCTGAGCGACGAGGCGCGGCGCGCGTCGAAGCCCGAAGCGCGCTGCGTCAGAGAGCCAGCGCGCCGAAGCGGAAGAACAGCGGGCTACGCCGCGATCGGCGCCGTGCGGCGCGCGCCGAAGAGCGGCGGCACGAGCCAGTCGCCCGAGGTGCCGGCGAGCAGCAGCGTCCGCGAGGGCACGCCGTCGAACGCCACGCCGAGCGCCGAGTGCGGGTCACGCTGGACCCAGACGACGCGACACGGGAACACGTACTCGAGCCCCGAAGCCACGAGCCCCAGGCGCACGATCGTGCGCGCGCCGAGCGGGGCGAGCACGCTCGTCGCGAAGGCGAGCCCGCCGCCCGAGGCGTTGAGCACCTGCCCCGCGCCGAAGCCCCCCGCGAGCGTGAATTGCACGCTGAGCGGCGACGCGACGCGCGGCATGATGCGGCGCGGGTCGCGGGTCGGCGCGTCCCCCGAGAGCAGCCGCTCGAGCCCGAAGAGGCGCGTGCGCTCCTCGTCGTCGAGCGGGATCGCGAGCTTCGACTCCTTCGCGAGGAGCAGCTGGTACTCGTAGACCATCTCGAAGAACTCGTTCATGACCTTGGCTTTCTTCTCACTCGACCGAGAGACGTCCGCGACCGCGAGAAGTTTCGAGGATTCGTTGAGCAACCTGCGTGCCGTGGCGAATGCCCCACGAATCGCGGGGTGCTCGAGGGGCCCGGGCACGATCGGAGACGGCTGACCGCGACATCCCTGTCGCGGAGCGTCGATTCTTTTTCCGCACGCCTCGCGTCGCCGCGGACCGCGTGCGAAAGCTGACGGCGATGGACCTCTTCGACGACGCCGCCGCGCGCAGCCCGGAGGGCGCTCCGCTCGCCGACCGGATGCGCCCCGTGCGCCTCGAGGACGTCGTCGGTCAGCAGCACGTCCTCGCCGAGGGCAAGCTGCTCGCGAGCGCGATCCGCGGCGATCGCGTGCCGTCGATGCTCCTCTGGGGCCCGCCGGGCACGGGCAAGACGACGCTGGCGCAGGTCGTCGCGCACGAGACGCGCGCGCGCTTCGTGTCGTTCAGCGCGGTGCTCGGCGGCGTGCCGGAGCTTCGCAAGGTGCTCGCGGCCGCCGCAGAGCAGAAGACGCTCTACGGCAAGCGCACGATCCTCTTCGTCGACGAGATCCACCGCTTCAACAAGGCGCAGCAGGACGCGCTTCTTCCCCACGTCGAGAAGGGCACGGTCGTTTTGATCGGCGCGACGACGGAGAATCCGTCCTTCGCCGTCAACGCGGCGCTGCTCTCGCGGGCGCGCGTCTTTCGGCTCGAGCCGCTCTCGCCGGACGACCTCGTGCGCCTGCTGCAGCGCGCCCTCGCCGACGGCACGCGGGGGCTCGGGCGCTACGGGCTGGAGGTGGACCCCGAGGCGCTCCGCGCGATCGCCGAGGGGGCGCGGGGTGACGCGCGGCGGGCGCTCGATGTGCTCGAGACGGCGGGCAAGCACGCGCTCGCGACCGAGGCGAAGCGGCTCGATCCGGCGATCGTCGACGAGGCCCTCGCGCAGCGCACGCTCCTCTACGACAAGAGCGGCGACGAGCACTACAACGTCGTCAGCGCGTTCATCAAGTCGCTGCGCGGCACCGAGCCGGACGCCGCAATTTACTGGATGATGCGCATGCTCGAGGCGGGCGACGACCCGATGTTCTTGCTGCGCCGGATGATGATCTTCGCCAGCGAGGACATCGGCAACGCGGACCCAAACGCGCTCCAAGTCGCCGTCGCCGCGGACGCCGCCTTTCGCCGGCTCGGGATGCCCGAGGGGCTCTTCGCGATGGCGCAGTGCTGCACGTATCTGGCGACCGCGCCGAAGTCGAACGCGAGCTACACGGCGTTCGAGGCGGCGCGCACGGACATCACCGCGCACGGCGCGCTGCCTGTGCCGCTCAAGCTGCGCAACGCGCCGACGGCGCTGATGCGGGACGAGGGCTACGGCGCTGGCTACCAATATCCGCACGACGCGGGCGGCTTCGTGCGCGGCGGGGGCTATCTGCCCGAGGCGCTCGAGGGCGCGCGCTACTACGTCCCGAAGAAGAGCGGCTACGAGCAGCGGATCGCCGAGCGACTCGCGCGGCTGCGGGGCGAGCCGGCACGCGAAGGGGGCGCGCGCGAGGAGAAGAAGCCCGGCGATCACGAAGAGGGCGGCGGGTGAGCGCGCTGCGCACGGTGCTCGCGCATCTGCGCCTGCTGCGTCCTCGGCGGGTGGGCGCGGCACATGAGGGCTCTTCTCAGGGCGCACGCGCGGCACCCTCACCCCAGCCCTCTCCCGGCGGGAGAGGGGGCAGGAAGGGGGGCGAGAGTCGGGTCGTGTCGGCGAAGGGGGCGCGGTTCTCGGTCGAGCGGCTCACCCGGCTTCGCGCGCTGCTCGGCGCGCCCGATGACGGCATTCTCCCGCCGATCGCTGTGCAATTGCTCGCGGCG
>CAIUAC010000132.1 GCA_903896985.1 uncultured Sandaracinus sp. | reverse complement strand
CGTGGGTGTCGGTGCTGTCGTTCTGGGTAGTCATGTGGACCTCGCTAGAGGCGGCGTGAGTGCCGCATCCATCCGAAGTCTACTCAGGTGCCGTTACCGGCTTGTGACTGACTCTCCGGGGATCCCGGCGTTGGAGCGCGCTCTCCGGGGATCCCGGCGTTGGAGCGCGCTCTCCGGGCACGCAGCGACGAGCCCGATGCCCGCCCCGAGCCGGAGCGTGCCGCGCTCGTCCGGGACGATGAGCTCCGGCGCCTCGCGGAACTCGCCGAACAAGCGCGTCAGTCGGAACTTCGCCTGTCGGAAGGTGTTCTCGGGCTGCCGCACGCCGTCGCCATCGCCGAACACCGTCAAGACGAGGGTGGCATTGTCGCGGACACCCACGAGCAAGTGTAAGAGGATCTGCGCGGCGGTGGGCGCGAGGTTCACGGTCTCCGTGCCGCCGGGCAGCGTCAGCCGCCCGGGGAGGCTCTCGTTCTCCGGCAGCACGAGCGTCGCGAGCCATGGATTCGCTGCCGCCATGGCCGCGAGCTCATCGCGGGCGAAGTCCTCGGAGACTCCCACCGTGTGGTCGGCGGGCGCGCCCGTCAGGACGAGCCATCGGCCTTCCGTCAAGCTGCTGGCCTCGGGGTTCGCGCCCCGCCCATCGAGCGCCTCGTGCGGGAGGCCCGCGCTGAGCGTCGCGAGATAGAGCAGCGCGAAGACGTCCTCCTGCAGCCGCGGCTCTGTCTCGCTTGTGCCGTCCCTGTAGAGGTGGGTCGTCTTCGTCCAGTGCGAGTAGGCGTCCGCCGCTGCGCGCTGCGCCTCGAGGAGCGCGCTTCGTGGGGCGCCGAGGCGCGACAGCACCGCGAGGCGGTAGATCGCGGGCCACGGTCCGAGCACCTTGGCGTTGGCCGCCGCTTCGAAGAGCGCGTTCGCGGAGCGCAGGGACTCCCGCGTTTGGGCGCCGCGCAGCGTGACGTGAGCGAGCCGGTAGCGGGCGAGGGCGCCCCAAGGCTCCGGGACGTCGTGCCGCGTGATCAGGTCGAGCGCGTCTTGGAACGCCTCGAACGCCAGCTTGGTGCCGTATCGCTGGAGCTTGTGGGAGCTGCCGTCCCGGAGCCGCTCAGCGACCTCGGCGCGGATTCGTCCCGCGGCCTCGAGGTCGCGCTGCGCTCGGTCAAGCGGCGCTGCGGTCCCCGTATCTCGCGTGGAAGCGGGGCGAGTAGGAGGGCGAGGTGGGCCAGAGTTAGTCATGGGAGAACCTCGCTTTGCGGTGTGGGTTTGGGGATGCGACGGCTTTCTTGGACGGCTACAGCGAGACGATATTCACGCTCTCACCAAATACTGCCTTCACGGTCGGCACGAGGTGGTCGTGGTGGCTCAGGAAGATCACCTGAGTCTTCTCGGAGAGCTTCGCGAGCGCCTCGAGCCCCGCCTTCGAGCGGGCGTCGTCGTAGTTGATGAAGAGGTCGTCGGCGATGAAGGGGAGCGCGTGGCTCCGCTCGAGGTGCTCCTCGAGCGCGGCGAGCCGGAGCGCGAGATAGAGCTGATCGCGCGTGCCGTCGCTCAGGTGCGCGATGGCGACCTGCTTGCCGTCGGCGCGCTGGCCGAAGAGCGTCGGCTCCGCGGCGTCGAAGTCGACGCTCAGCTTCGCGAAGGAGCCCAGCGTCAGCGCCGAGAAGGTCTCGCTCGCGCGCGTCAACATCGGGCCTTGCTTCGTCTCTCGATAGCGGTCGATGGCCCACTTGAGCAGGCGCGAGGCCGTGTGGACCTTGATGTAGCGCTCGGCGGCGTTGGCCATCTTCGCGAGCGCGTCCTGCCGCGCGGCCTCGGCGCGCGCGCCCGCAGCGTGCCCGTCGATCTTGGCGAGGTCGGTCTTGGCGCTGGTCAGCTCGGCCGTCAGCCCATCGCGCTGTTGGCGCACGTCCTCGAGCTGCGCGGCGAGCTCGGCCTGCAGCACCGGGACGGCCGCCGGGTCAGTCGCGGCGACCTCGCGCTCGAGCGCCTCGAGCGGCAGCCCATCGCCGCCCGCGTCGATGAGCGCCTGCGCGGCGGACGCCTCTTGCGCGACGACGCGCCGCCGGTCGGAGAGCGCGATCTGCGCCCGCAGCGCGTCGTGCGTGGTCACGTCGGCGAGCTGAAGCAGCGGCACGAGCGCGGCCTCCGCGGCCTGCACGCGCGCGCGCGCTGCGCTCCTCGCGTCCTCGTGCTTGGTCAGCTCCTTCGCGAGGCGCGCGGCCTCCTTCCGGTCATCGACCGCCTTCGCCAAGCGGCCATTCAGCTCGAGGACGGCCGCGGTGCTCGGCTCGGCGACGAGCTCAGGCGCCGTCGCCGCGACGAGGTCCGCGACCCTGCGCGCGAAGTCCCTCAGGTCGCGCTGCATGGTCTCGATGCGCGCCTTCTGGATCGTGACGATCTCCTTGAGCTTCGCGTCGATCTCCGAGAAGACGGTCAGCGCGGTCTCGGCAGCGGCGACGTCGACGGACTCCGGGAGTCCCACGCTCGCAGCCGCCTCGCCCCAAGCGGTCGACCAAGCGCGGTGTTCGGCGGTCGCCTTCTCCGCCTTGTCTCGCTGCCGCGCGAGCGCGATCGTCGCCGCGTCGTGCTGCTTGTGTAGCTCGTCCGAGCGCGCCTGGGCCTTGTTCGCGGCGTCGACCGTCTCGCTCGCGAGCAGCTTGAGCCGCTCGGCGCTCGCGTCCGCGTCGAACGGCACGGCGGCCGCGGTCAGGGCCCCGCGCAACGCCGCGGCGACGACGTCCACTTCGCGCACTCGCGCGCTCAGCTCGTGCTCGGCCTCGGCCACGGACTCGGCCGCTCGCAGCGCCTTGTCGCGGGCCGCGCGGGCAGGCTCGAACTCCGCGAGCGCCAAGCCGCTCACCCCGAGAGTGGCAGTCTGTGCGGCCCAGTCAGCGTCGAGCGCCGCGCGCTCCGCGTCAGCCTCGGCCTGTCGCGTCGCGTGCTCGGCGACCTGCAGCTGCAGGTGCTGCAGGGTGTCGAGCTTGCTCTGAAGCTCCGCGACCTCGGTCGCCTTGTCGTGCCGTCCATCGGAGAGGGCGTCGGCCGCGACCACCTTGCCCTCGTAGTCCGCCGCGACCGTCGTCACCGCGCGCTCGCCCGCCTTGATCGTCTTCCACACGGCGTCGCGCTCGCTGCGCACCGCCTGCAATTCAGCGAGGCTGACCGGGTGATGCGCGCTCCGATACTGCGCGATGTGAAGCTCCGCGGCGCGCACCGCGGCGCTCAGCTCAGTCCCCTGCGCCGCGCCGGTCCGCCTTCGACTCTCGAGGTCCTGCGCGCGCTTCTGCAGCTCGTGCACGGCGCGCTCGGTCGGCAGCGCGAGCGCCCGCAGCGCGCCCAGTTCCGTCGGCCAGAGGCCGAGCGCCGCGATCGCTCCCTCGACCTCGCGCTTCGCCTTCGCCAGCGCGCTCTCCGCCTGCCGCGTGCTGCTCTTGCTGTCGCCGATGGCGTGCGCGTCCGCGAGCGCCGCGCGCAGCGTCGTCGGCGCGGTCGCGACGGTCAGCCGCGTGAGCTGGGTCGTCAGCGCGGTGAGCTCGGCCGCGCGCTCCGCCGTGCCCGTGACAGCGAGCTGCTGCGCCTGCTCGACCGCGCCGTGCTGCTTGATCAGGCGAGCCAGCGCCGACCGCGCGGGGAGCGACGGCAGCCTCTCCGCGAGCGCCTGCTCCGACATCGCCGCCCAGCCCAGCTGTCGCACCAGCGCCTCGGTCTGCGCCCAGTGCACTTCGATCTCGAGCTCGCGTCGACCGATGTCGCGCTCGTGGTTGGCCACGTCGTGTCGAGTGGTGTTGAGCGCCGCGATCACAGCCTCGTGGAGGAGCACGCGCTCGTCGATCTGCACGAGCGCGAGCTGCCTACTCGCCTCCTCCGCCTGCGCCGCGAAGAGCAGCTGCTCGCGCTCGGCCGACGCGAGCGTGAGGGTCGTCCCGGCGAGCTGCTTGGCCGCGTCCTGCGGGAGCAGCACGACGCCGGCGAGCCCCATCAGCTCCGCCCGATAGTCGCGCAGCTGCTGCAGCGCGCCCGCGACGCGTCGCACGCGCTCGAGCCGCATCCGCTCGGTGTCGAGGCCGCGATAGCGCGCGAGCGCGGCGTCGCACTGCTCTTGCAGGGCCTCGACGCGAGTCCGCGCCTCGAGGTAGTCCTTCGGTCGGACAATCCTCTCCTTGAGCGCCGCGTTCGCGGTCGCCAGCTCCTCCTGCGCCGCGTAATACGCGCGCTCTCTCGACGCGCGCGGCGCCCAGAGCTTGCCCGCCTCGAGGACGAGCTGCTCGCGCACCGGACCGAGCCGGTTGATCCCCGCCGCCGACTCGAACAACACGCGCCCGACGTCCCCCTCGGCGCTGAGGATGCCATTCCCGCCGGCGACGAGCCGCTCGTGATTGAGCCCGAACATCTGATCGAAGTAGCGTCGGTCGGTCCCGCCGAGGAACGCCGCGAGGGCGGTGTCCGGCAACTGAGCGCCGCTCGCGCTGAGCAGCGATTTCTTGCTCTTGGTGCGGATGAACTCGAGGGCGTCGCCGCCGTGCTCGAGCCGCGCGCCGAGGCGCATCTCTGGCATTCCGTGCAGGTAGCCGAACGTCGTGCGCATCTCGATGCCGAAGAGCAGATCGAGGATCGCGCTCCGAGTCGTGGACTTGCCCGCTTCGTTCGCGCCGACGATCAGATGGAAGTCTCTGCCGGAGCGCGGAAGCGCGAGGTGCTGATCGGTGAACTTGCCATAACGAAGGAGGCTGAGGTGTTCGATGCGCATGGTGGCTTGGACTCTCGGCTTCAGTTCGTTTGGGCGAGTTGGGCGAGCAAGCCCGGGATGACCGACTCGACGAGCGCGCGGACGTCTCCTGCGCGAATGGCCTTGAACTCAGGCACTTCGTCGGTCAGCTCGAGCGGGGCTTTGCTCGTCAGGGTTTGCAGGTCCTCGGCGAGGCTCCGCAGAAACTCCACATCGCCTGGGGCTTCGGCGAGGACTGCTTGCAAGTCCGCGATCGCGTCCGCGCGCTCACTCACCTGCCGCGCGTCGCTCGCCGGCTTCGTCTCGACGCGCACCTTCTCGACCCAGAGGCGCTCGCCCCCGACGGTCGCGGCCTGCGCGAGCACCTCCTCGCGGAGCTGATGCTCGAGGCCGAAGAGCTCGCCGTGCGCCGCTGTGCGCCCGGTGAGCGTGACGCGGGCCGCGATCGGCTTCGTGTCGCGGCTCGCGAGCAGCAGCCTCTCGAGGGCCTGCCCGACGAGCGCGACCACCGCGCCCAGCTTGTCGGCCGGGCCGGCGTCCACGACGACGGACTCCCAGCGCAGCACGTCCACGATCAGCCGCTCGACCGACGCGACGCGCGAGCCGTCGGTCGTCACGAGCATCGCGCCGCGCGAGCCAGGCTCGCGGATGTGCCGCCCTTGCAGGTTGCCCGGGTACACGACCCACGGGCTCTGCTGCACGACCGCGTGCTCGTGCACGTGCCCGAGCGCCCAGTAGTCGTAGCCCTTGGCCGTGAGCTCCGCGAGGGAGCACGGCGCATAGCTCGCGTGCGCGGCATTGCCCTCGAGCGCGGTGTGCAGGACTCCGATGTTGAGCCAGCCCGCGACGGGATTTGGATAGCCGAGCGCGAGGTTCTCGGTCGTGGCGGCGTCCCTGAAGCTGCGCCCGTGGAGCGCGACCTGCAGCGCGTCGATGCGGTAAGTGTTCGCTCGTCGCGTGTCGAAGACGTGCACGTTCGGCGGCAGCACGAGCCGCCTCGTCATATCGCTCTCGGCGTCGTGGTTGCCATACAGCAGATAGACGGGAATCGAGGCCTTGTTCAAGCGTGCCATTTCGCGCACGAAGAAGTGGCCAGTGTTGTAGTCCTTCCAGCTGCCATCGTAGAGGTCGCCGGCGATGACGACGAAGTCCACCTGCTCCTCGATCGCCGCGTTGACGAGCTGCACGAAGGCGTCGCGCGTCGCCGTGCGCAGCGTCTCGACTGGCGCGTGCTGATACGAGGCGAGCCCGCAAAGTGGGCTATCGAGATGGATGTCAGCTGTGTGGATGAACTTCATCGTTTGCCTGCCGGTGAGAGGGGAGCGTGAGCGTCGTCGCTGACCGCGCGCGAGCGCAGTCTACTGCTGCTTGGGCGTCTTCTGCTTGGGCTGCTTCTGCTTGGGCTACTTCTGCTTGGGCCGGATGGGCTCTATCCGTGAGCCGATGTTCGTGCCCATGTCGGAGCCCATCGACTGCGCCTCCGAGCGGAGGTCGCCGAGCAGCCCGCTCCGCGAACCGACCGAGGCGTCGTAGCGCTTCGCGATCCCCGCCGCGCACGCG
>CAIUAC010000131.1 GCA_903896985.1 uncultured Sandaracinus sp. | reverse complement strand
TCGTCTGCGATCAGCCGCACGCTCTCGTCGCGCAGGTCGAGCAGCATGACCTGCGTCGCCGTGCCCGGCGCCGCGACGAGGCCCATCGGCAGCGCGACGCCGTCGGCCACCGTGATGTACGCGACGCGCACGCCGTCGGCCGCGACGCTCGGGTCCGAGGCCCACGCGGCGAGCGTCGTCTCCGCACCGCTCGCCGCGCGCAGCACGAGCGCGCCGCTCGTCTTCAGCACGACCAAGCGCCCTCCGCTCGCTCGGAGCGCGAGGCGCGCGTCGGCGACCTCCACCGCGCGCGCCACGCCCCCGACGAGCTCGGAGATCGCGCAGCTCGCGCCGGAATCCGGGCAGATCGTGAGCACGTCGCGGTCCCAGCGCGAGAGCCCCTGCTGCGCGACGGTCTGACAGTAGACGGTCGCGTCGACGTGAAAGCCGTCGTACGCGGTCGGCGCGGGCGGGCCCTCGAAGCCCCCGTGCGCATCGACCACGGCAGAGTTCTTCGCGCAGGCGCTCGCGCCGCCGACCACACCGAGCATCGCCAGAACGCAGAGAGTGCGCATCATCGTCTCCTCGAGGGTCGAGCGTCGGCTGCGGTTTGCTACGGCGTTCATCGGCACACCCCACCCTCGCAGTACGAAGAGCCGCCGCAGTCTTGGGTCGCCGCGCAGCTCTGACCGCGCGTGCGCGCGGTGCAGCGGTTGGCGTCGCAGGTCATGTCGCCGCAGCAGTCGGCGCTCGTCGCGCAGCGGTCCCCGCCGCGCAGGCAGCACTGCGTCGCGCCCCCGGCAGACGCGGGCGAGCACGCGAGCCCTTGGCAGCAGTCCGTGCGCGAGCTGCAATCGCGCGCCGGCACGCCGCACATCGAGGTGTCGCTGCAGAAGCCCGCGAGGCACTGGATCGCGCTGTTGGTGTCGGCGCCGCAGCAGTCGCTCGTCTCGCGGCAGACGTGCCCGGTGTTCACGCAGGTGTTGCACGCGGCGTTCGCGAAGCTCGTGTCGTCGCCGCAGCCCGCGCGCGCCGCGCAGGACCACCCGCCGTTCGTGCACTGGTACCAGCCGCAGGTGTCCTGCCCGCAGCCCGCGTAGGCGACCTGCACGCAGCTGTTGGCGGGGACGTCGCGCCCGAGCGTCGCGCTGTGACAGCCGCGGTCCGCCGTCGGCCGCACCTCGAGCTCGAGGTAGACGCGCGCGCCGAAGGCGTTGGTCGTCACGTCGCCGGCGGCCATGCGGAAGCGCGCCGTGTAGACGCCGGGCTCCATCGGCGCGGTCGCGTCGAAGGCGAACGAGGCGGTCCCGCCGGGCGCGATCGACGTCGACGGCGGCAGCCCGATCGAGTTCGGCCCCTCGAAGTCCGGCCCGCTCGTGCGCGCGAGGCCGTAGCGCGGGTCGGTCCAGGTCGTCGTTCCGGTGTTGCGCAGCCGCCACGTCTGCCGGACGTGCGCGCCGGGCGCGACGCGCTGCCGGGTCGGGATCGTCGCGCCGACGAAGGTCGAGCCGTCGCCGTCCATCGAGACGCGCGTCTCGGCGGCGGGGCGCTCGGGCGCAGTCGGCGCGCCGTACCAAGGGGTGCGCTGGCCAGCGCCGGCGAGGTTCAGCTCGACGTGCAGGTGATCGACGTGCGGGTTGGGGCCCGTGTACCCGCGGTACTTCGTGCCCGAGCGCGACGAGTTGTAGGAGGTGCGGTCCCAGATGATGTACTGCACGCCGAGCTCGGTGGCGTGCTGGATCAGCCAGGTCCCGATCGGGTCACCCTTGTCGTTGTCGGCCTTGCCGCCGTCCGTGCGGATCATGATGTCGAGCGCGCGCCCGGTGCCGTGCACCGAGGTCTTCGACGCGTCCGCCGTGTTCTGCCGGCACGAGTAGCCGCCGATCGAGCTGATCTGCGGGTACGCCCCCTGCAGATACGTCTTCAGCTGCCGGGCGCCCGCGGTGAAGGTGCCGGTGCAGTTGCGACCGCCCTGCCAAGCCGGAGCGTCGTCGTAGCGGACGTTCCCGCCGACCGCGCCGGGGACCCAACTCCCCGGCTGCGAGAGCGCGGAGGACACGCCGTTGACGGCCTCGTACGTCGCCGGATCGTCCTCTGGCCAGCCATCCTCGGCATCGGGCGCGTCGGCGGACGGCGCGAACGCGCAGCCCGAGATGAGGACGATTGACACCAGCGCGGAGAGAGACGGGCGCATGGACGTAGCCTAGAGCAACGACCGTGCCTGGCGGGGGAGTATCTGCGCGGCTCGGGCTCGCCTGCGCGCACCGGAGCGGAGCGCGACGCCCCGCGAACCACGCGCTCCTTCCGCGCCTCGCCCGCAACGCGGCGCGGGGCACGCAGCGCGGCTTGCCACGCTCGACAGCCCGCAGCTCGACGTGGAGCGGCGCGGGCGTGTGCGCCTCCACGCCGGGCTCGTCGGCGCGGCCGCGGGGCTCGTCGGCACCGCGTTCGTGTGGGCTCTTTTCGCTAACGCTTCGGAGCGAGTCGTGCGTCTCATCGCGACCATGAGCCCCCGAGCCCTCGCGGTTTCCGCCCTTCTACTCCTCGCCGCGTGCGGCGGCGGGCCTGCCGTGCGCGGGTCGAACGACCTGCCGGTGCGGCGCGTCGTGCTGTATCGAAACGGCGTCGGCTACTTCGAGCGCAGCGGCGCGTTCGCCGGGCAGGAGCTCGAGTTCGGCGTCCGGCAGAACGACGTCGGCGACTTCCTCTCGTCGCTCACGGCCATCGAGCGCACTCCGGGCGGCGTGCGCAGCGTGTCCTTCGAGGTCCCCGAGCCGCCCGCGACGCCGGCCGCTGCGCCCGTCCAGCCCTCGCCCTACCCGTGTGCGTACCCGGGCATGCCGCAGCCGGCGCCGACCCCGCCCCCCGAGGCCGATGCCGAGGAAGCGCGGATGGACGTGCGGCTGCTCTTCGACGACGACGCTCGTCACGATCTCACCGTCGCGTACGTCGTCGCCGCGCCCATCTGGCGGCCGTCCTATCGCGTGGTGCTCGACGAGCACGGCAAGGTGCTGCTCCAGGCGTGGGCCGTCGTGCAGAACACCTCGGGCGAGGACTGGCGGAACGTCCGTCTCTCGCTGACGACCGGCGCGCCCATCGCGTTCCAGTCGGATCTCGGCACCGCGGTCACCCCCGTGCGTCCGCGGGTGACGGACACCGGCGAGACCATCTCCGCCGTGCCTGAGTCGCAGACCACCTACGCGCAGGCGCCGCCTCCGCCGCCAGCGGCTCAGGCGGGCTACGGCGGCCCTCCGTCCGACGGCGACGAGCTGCTCGCCGACCGCGAATCCGAACGCGACGCCAGCCGTGGCGGCGGGCGGCGGTCGCGAGCCG
>CAIUAC010000130.1 GCA_903896985.1 uncultured Sandaracinus sp. | reverse complement strand
GGCCGGGCTGGCCTGAACGTGCGACCAAGGTTGGGCTGGCCGGGCTGGCCTGAACGTGCGACCAAGGTTGGGCTGGCCGGGCTGGCCTGAACGTGCGACCAAGGTTGGGCTGGCCGACCCAGGTTGGGCTCCTAGCTCGACGGCTGGCCGACCCAGGTTGGGCTGCTAGCTCGAGTGGAGCGCTTCCGATAGAGCTTTCGTGGACGGCGCCGCGCCCCGGGGCGCCGCCTAGGTCGCCGCCGAGGTGCTGACGAGCGCGAGCGACTTCTCGTCGGCCGCGACGCCGAACTCCGCCGTGCCGCCGTCGCGCAGGTCCCCGAACAGCAGCGCCTCCGCGAGCGCCTTCTTCAGCTGTTGCTCGACGAGGCGCGCCATCGGGCGCGCGCCCATCGCCGGGTCGTAGCCGTTCACGGCGAGCCAGGTGCGCGCCGACGGCGTGAGCGCGACGGTCACCTTCTTCTCGTCGAGCTGCCGCTGCAG
Source organism: uncultured Sandaracinus sp. (assembly GCA_903896985.1). Lineage (GTDB taxonomy): Bacteria > Myxococcota_A > Polyangia > Polyangiales > JADJQN01 > CAIUAC01. The sequence goes on along the minus strand of CAIUAC010000130.1, from coordinate 3,633 downwards.
CGCCGCGACCTCCTTGTCGACGACGAGCAGGATGATCTCCGGCGTCAGCCCGCGGAACAGGATCTGCGCGTCGAGCCGGTTGCGGAACTCGGGCGTGAAGAGCTTCTCGATCGCGCTCTTGGCCTTGCCCTCGTCGACGCCCGCGCTCGCGCCGAAGCCGATCGACTTCGTCGCGAGGTCCCGGGCGCCCGCGTTCGTCGTCATGATCAGCACGATGTTGCGGAAGTCGGCCTTGCGACCGTTGTTGTCCGTCAGCGTCGCGTGATCCATCACCTGCAGGAGGATGTTGAAGATCTCGGGGTGCGCCTTCTCGACCTCGTCGAGCACGACGACCGCGTGCGGGTGCTTGCGCACGGCGTCCGTCAGCAGCCCGCCCTGGTCGAAGCCGACGTAGCCGGGCGGCGCGCCGATCAGGCGCGAAACCGTGTGCCGCTCGCCGTACTCGCTCATGTCGTAGCGCAGGAACTCGACGCCCATCACTGCGGCGAGCTGCTTCGCGAGCTCCGTCTTGCCGACGCCCGTCGGCCCGGCGAAGAGGAAGTTGCCGATCGGCTTGTCCGCCGCGCGCAGCCCCGCGCGCGAGAGCTTGATGCTCGCGGTGATCTGCGCGATGGCCTCGTCCTGGCCGAAGATCACCTTGTGGAGCTCTTCGTCGAGGTGCTTCAGCTTGTCGCGGTCTGACGAGCTGACGGTCTTCTCGGGGATGCGCGCCATCTTCGCGACGACGTGCTCGATGTCCGCGACGCTGATCGTCTTGCCGCCGCGCAGGCGCACCATCGCGCCCGTCTCGTCGATGACGTCGATCGCCTTGTCGGGGAGCAGTCGCTCACGGAGGTGGAGCGCCGAGAGCTTGGTCGCCGCCTCGAACGTGCCCGGCTCGTACGTCGCGCCGTGGTGCGTCTCGTAGCGGCTGCGCAGCCCCTCGAGGATCAGCACGGTCTCGTCCTCCGAGGGCTCGTTGACCTCGATCTTCTGGAAGCGCCGGGCGAGGGCGCGGTCGCGATCGAAGCTGCTCTTGTACTCCTCGAACGTCGTCGAGCCGATGCAGCGCAGCTTGCCGCTCGCGAGCGCGGGCTTGAGGATGTTGGACGCGTCCATCGAGCCGCCCTGCACGGAGCCTGCGCCGACGATTGTGTGGATCTCGTCGATGAAGAGGATCGCGTTCGGCAGCTCTTGCAGCTTCTTGATGACGCCCTTGAGCCGCTGCTCGAACTGCCCGCGGAACTTCGTCCCCGCGAGCAGCGCGCCCATGTCGAGCGAGTAGACGCGCGCGTCCTTGATCGCGTCGGGCACCTTGCCCTCGAGGATGTGGAGCGCGAGCCCCTCGACGATGGCGGTCTTGCCGACGCCCGGATCCCCCACGAAAATGGGGTTGTTCTTGCGGCGCCGCACGAGGATCTGCACGGTGCGCGCGAGCTCGTCGGTGCGGCCGATCAGCGGGTCGATGTGCCCCGCGACCGCCTCGGCGTGCAGGTCGACCGTGTACGCCTTGAGCGGGTCCTTGGCGCTGTCGCCATCGCTCTCTTCGCCGTCTTCGCCGTCGTCGTCGTGGAGCTCGGGGATTCCGTCGATGCCCGAGTCGTGATCGTCGTGATCGTCGTCGTCGTCGGCGGAGCTCGGCTCGATGCCGTGCGAGAGGAACTGCTTGAGGTCGAACGCGGTGACCCCCTCGGCCTTCAGCAGGAAGACCGCGTGGGACTCCTCCTCCTTGTACATCTGCACGAGCACGTTGCCGCCATCGATGATCTTCTGATCCGAGGACATCACGTGAATCGCCGCGCGCTGCAGCACGCGCTCGACCGAGATGGTCGTCTGCGGGCTGACGTCGACCTCCTCGGGCACGGCCGACATGCTCTCCGAGAGGAACTGCTCGAGCTCCTTGCGGAGGCGCGGGATGTTCGCTCCGCACGCGCGCAGCGCCTTCCCGGCGCGCGGGTCTTTCGTCAGCGCGAGCAGCAGATGCTCGAGCGTGACGTACTCGTGGCGGCGTTCAGTCGCCTCGTCGAAGGCGGTGCGCAGCGCTGCTTGAAGCTCTTTGGCGAGAATCGGGCTCGGCATGGGATCACTCTTCCGGCTCGATCGAGAGATGAAACGGGAACTCGAATTCACGCGCCAACTGCTGGACCGTCTTCAGCTTGGTCTCCGCGACCTCGAACGGGTAGACCCCGGCGACGCCGACCCCGTTCAAATGCACGTGCATCATGATCTGCACGGCTTCCGTCTCCGACTTGTGGAAGATGGTGCGCAGCACATCCACGACGAACTCGCGCGTCGTGTAGTGATCGTTGTGCATCAACACTTTGTAGAGCGGCGGGCGCTTGGTCTTCGTGCCCGTCTTCTTCTCGGTGACGATGCCCGAATCGTTATCCCATCTAGTCGACATCGTGCTCGCCGCGTCCTCTGCTGTCGCGCCGCTGTCCGAGGGGACGGCGAGCGCCTACTCGAACTGACCATTCTAAGGCGTCGGCAGCGCTTGGGAAGCCGCGGGCGTCACTCTCCGCGCGACGAGGTCGCAGAGCGCGTAGACGCTCATGCCCTCGTAGCGCGGCTCGAGCACGAGCGGAGTCTCGGTGTCGAGGCGATGCACGAGCACGACGAGGCGGTCCTCGTCGACGACCGCGGCGCGGATCGCGCTCCACGGGACCGTCTCCGTGCGGCCCGCCTCGCGCAGCTCGAGGGACGCCGCGCCGAGGGACAGCGAGTAGGTCGTCGGCAAGGAGGTGCGGCGGCGCGCGGCGACGAACGCGGCCGTCCAGCCCACCGAGGCGAGCGCGGCGACGCCGACGATGACCCAGCCGAAGAGCGTCGGACCGAGGGCGCCGATGGTCAGCGCGCCGAGCCCGCAGACGACGGCGCCGGTCAGGCGCAGGTAGGCCACGGCGTGCTCGTTGTGCACGTCGAGGCGCAGCACGAGGTCGGGCGCGTCGGGGGGCGCGCTCGGCGTCGAGGCCAGGCTCGCGGCGCTCACTGCAGCACCAAGCGCACGAAGAAGTCCTCGTCGGTCGCGTTCTGGATCGTCACCGTGCCGTCGTCGCCGACGGCCTCGATGCGGGTGACGTTGCCCGAGGCGAGCGTGCTGCCGACGCCGCTCCGGTCGAACGCGATGTACGTGAGCAAACTGAGCGGCTTGCTCGGGAGCGGATGGTGGACCTTGAGGTGCGCGCGCGCTGGGAACGAGATCCAGCCGTCGCCCGCGGCGAGCGGGGGGAAGTCGGAACTCTGCCACTGCGCGCCGGCGAGGCGCTGCGACGCGGGCCACTGCGCGGCGGTGATCTCGACGAAGCTCTCGGCGACCGCCTTGCCACAGCCGGACGCCGCGAGCGCGAGCGCCGCGGCGAGGGCGAGCACCGTGCGCCTCGACGAGGCCGGGCTCATCCGAGCACCTTCGCGGCGTCGAGCGCGTGATAGGTGAGGATGAGGTCGGCGCCCGCGCGCTTGATCGACAGCAGCACCTCCATCATCGCGCGTGTCTCGTCGATCAGGCCCGCGGCGGCGGCGGCCTTCACCATCGCGTACTCGCCGCTGACGTTGTAGGCCGCGACGGGCACATCGACCGCGTCGCGCACCTCTCGGATGATGTCGAGGTAGGGCAGCGCGGGCTTCACCATGATCAGGTCGGCGCCCTCGTCGAGG
>CAIUAC010000129.1 GCA_903896985.1 uncultured Sandaracinus sp. | reverse complement strand
GGTTGGGCTCATTGCCACCGAGCGCGCGAACGAGGGCGTATTCGAGCCAGTCATCGGCGTTGAAGGTCACGACGCGACGGACGCGGCCTTCGCTGCCTTTTTGGGTGAGCAACTGGACGATGGTGTTCAGTGTCGTCGAGGGCGACGTCTCCCCGGAGTGGTTCCCAGCGTGCCGGGCGTCCAGGTAGGGTTGACGGTTCTTCGGGTAGATCTCCGCGCGTAGCGTCTCGAACCACGCCTTCTCGACCTTGGTCTCGAGCGCGAGCATACGCTCGCCGATGTTCCGGCCGTCCGCCTTCGTCTCGGCGAGCGCCCGAGCGACGTACTCGTCGCGGAGCGCCCGCCACGCCAGCTCGAGACGGACCTGGTTGTCGTTGGGCAGGCGCTCGCACTGCGGGCGCTTACGCGACTTGAGGTCGTCGGCCCCGACAATCTTGTCGGTGAGCTCGTCCCAGTCGGGCACGAGGCCGCGGCTCACGCCGGCGCCCAGCACGAGCGTCACGGAGGGGACTTTGGGGGATGCGGGTTCGCTGCTCATCGCGTGGTCCTCAAGTGGCGGCATCAATCGACTCGTTCTACGGAAGACCTACCTGGGAGACCTGGCGTCGAGCTCAGGCCGAGGGAAACGAGGCAAGACCAGGCGCCTTCCAAGAGTATGGCAGGACCATACTTGAACAGCCCGACCGGATGCAAGCGCATTGCGTGCCCAGAACACGACCGACGGCAGAACGGGCGCTCGCGCGGCTGATCGCTCGTCGGCTCAAGGAGCTACGCGCGGAGCGCGGGTGGAACCTCTGGGACGTCGCCGAGCGCACGGACGGGCAGCTCGCGCGCTCGACGATTGGCAACTTCGAGTCGCTGGCGAGCTTCCCGTCGATTCCCGCGCTCATCGTGCTCGCGCGCGCCCTCGACGTGCACCCCGCCGAGCTGTTGCTCGACCCGAAGCAGAGCCCGCGCGACGCCGTCGCGACTGCCGTGCTCCGCGCGGCGGACTCCACCATCGCGGCGCTCGCGGCGCAGCTGGGGAGTGTGTAGGCGGGAGGATGCGGGGGGGAACTATGCTTCCCTTGCTCGCCGCTCATGTGGGAGAGCGCGTCGGTAGGCGACCAACGCCCATCGGCGACAGGCACTCACGCGCGGACGAGAAGCCCCCTTCTCCATCGCGGGCTTGGGGGGCCTCTTGGTCTACGCCTCGAGGAGGCGCAGCTCTTTGAGCGTGCTGGCCAGCTCGAGGATCATGGCGTCGCGGGTCACGAGGACTGCGTCGCTCGCGAGGGCGGTGCCGATGATCAGGCGGTCGGCGAGGTCGCCGTGGCAGCGCAGGCCCGCCGCGAGAGTGGCAATCTCCGGCGTGATCGCCACGACGTTGCCGGACACCGCGGCGAGCGCCGCGTCGAACCAGCGCTCCGGTCGATCGCCGAGCTTCAAACGCTCGTCCTGGGCGAGACGGGCGATCTCCCACAGCGAGATGGCGGGGATGAGCACACCGCGCTTGCTGTTCGCTGCGCGCTCGATCGCGGTGCGCGCGCGCTTCGACAGAGCGGCGCCAGCGACGAACTTCACCCAGACGTGGGTGTCGAGCACGAGCAGGCTAGTCAATGGACCAACCATCGCCTGCTGATAGCAGCTCGTCGGACGCCTCGACGATGGTCGTCATCCCGCGCAGCGCGCCGAAGCGCGCCTTCACCGGCTCACCGATGGGCACGACGCGCGCGACGGGCTTGCCGCGCTTGGTGACGAGCACCTCCGTCCCGGCAGACGCGACCGTGTCGAGCACCTGCAGGCACTCGGCGCGGAACCTCGCCGCGGTCATGGTTCGCTTGGACATGTGCGCACATTATCATGCGCACGACGCCGGCGGGAAGCGCGCCTCCCTCTCGCCAGCCCTCTCCCGCAAGCGGGCGAGGGGGCCGGAGGGCGCGAGGCGACGCAGGGGCTCGGTCGGGCGTTTGAAGATTGGGAACTGCGCCCGCCACGGCGACCGACGGCCGGCCCGCCGTGTCGCCAGCCTGCGCCGCAGCCCAAACGAGTTCGCGACGAATCTTTTTGCCTGCGCCGCAGCCCAAACGCGTCCGCGACGAATCTTTTTTGCCTGCGCCGCAGGCCAAACGCGTTCGCGACGAATCTTTTTGCCTGCGCCGCAGGCCCGGCGAACCGGCGCCGGCGACTACAGCCCGGTCAGCTCTGCCCAATGCCGCACATGACCGAGCGCGCGCGTGACCTCGACGTGGCGGCGCGTGGCGACCGCCCCTCGACGAGCGCGCGCGGCCTTGGCGGGAGGGGCCGGCTTTGCAAGCTCGTTCTGCTCGTCCCAGCCGAGGAGGTCCGCGGGCGCGAGCTCGCTCGAGAGCGGCTGCGCGCGGTACGCGGCCTCGGTGTCGCGGTCGAGCGCGAGGTCG